>JACPDV010000032.1 GCA_016183835.1 Armatimonadota bacterium | reverse complement strand
GCGCTGGACAACCACTCGGGGTGGCTGCTTAGGGCCGTTGAGGGCGGGCCGGACACTGGCGGACAAGCCGCCAGTGGCACACCATGTCGCCGGAATCGGTGTCTCCACCACCGCCACAGTAACAATGACACAGGCTGAGCTGCCCGGGAGAGGGCGGGGGTGAGGGCCGGAGCGAGACGACCGGGAGACCCGGCATTGAGATGCCGGGCCACATGTCACGAAGCCCCGGAGGGGCTTGGTTCCACGTAGCCCGCCGTTTCAACGGCGGGGCGGGCGGTGGTATGCCCCGCTTCAGGGCGGCCCTCACCCCAACCCTCTCCCGGCGGGAGAGGGCGCCGGAGGGCGCTGCATGGGCGACTCACGGCACCGCGATCACCCGGAACCCTCGCTTTGCCACCTGCATCACCATCCGCCCCGCCGCCAGCGCCACCCGCACGTCCTTCCCCGCCACCGCCACCCGTTCCGCCGCGCGTTTCGGATCGCCGCCCTTCGGATCCGCCTCCCAGGCGGTGTAGTGGTAGCTCGCCGCCGCCCAGGCGTCCCGTGCCTCAACCGCCGGGTCGAGGCCGAGCTTCTGCAGGTCGAGCTGCACCGTCACCTCGCGATCCTCGTCGGTGTTGTTCATCACCACCGCCAGGATCTTGCCCGGCCGCCGGTAGAGGCTGCAGACCACGTTCGGATCCGCCGGCGAGAGCGTCACCACGTCCTGGTTCTTCCAGTAGGGCAGCAGCTCGGTCTGCTCGTCCCAGCCGAAGGCGTCCTGCACCGCCCAGAGCTGGTTGTAGGCCGCGTCGCTGGAGTACGCCGGCCAGGGCACCACGTCGTGGAGGAACAGCAGACCCACCAGGTGCAGCACCTCCGGCGGCTCGGGCTCGAGCAGGAAGTGCGCCGTCACCTTCGCATTCCCCGCCCCCGCGCGCGTGAACTCGGGCAGGAAGATCGGCACGAAGCCCAGGTTGCGCCCCATGTACTCGGCCCGCATGCGGTCGAGCGTCAGGATCCCGGCGTAGCTGAAGTCGTGGGTCGGAAGCATGTCCGTCAGATGCTCGCCGTCCACCAAGCCGTCGGAGAAGGCGAGCTGCATCAGGTTGAGCTGCCCCGACTGGTGGTTGAACACCAGCTTCTCAGGCCACCGCTCGCGGATGGCGAGGAACAGCCGGCGCTGCACGTCGCGATGCTCCAGGTAGGGCTGCTCGGGCTGGCGGACGCCGTATTCATCGCGATAGCCGCAGCCGTGATCGGGGTTGTCGCAGGCCGAGAGCATCGCGCAGTCGAGGTAGACCCCGCCCCACGGCAGGTCCTTCTGCGGTCCCTGAAGCGTGTCGCAGAAGGTGGTGACGAACCAGTCGGCCCACGAGGCGGCGCGCGGACAGGCCCAGAAGGAGGAGGTGGGCGAGGCTTTCGGGTCGGCGGGGGGCGGCGGCTGGCCGGCTTTGGTGTGCCACTCGGCGGCGAAGGTGGGATACTCGGGCATCCCCGCCCAGGTGCAGGTCGGCTGAAGGTAGAGCACGGGGATGTCGCCCTTCTCCGCCTGCTTCTGGAACATCGACTTGAACTCGGGCTTCGGCGTGGGGTAGCTCGTGCCCACCGCCCAGCCCTCGGTGTAGAACGGGTTGAAGCGGGTGCCCGGCACCTCGTCGGGCGGCGTGATGCGCCACTTCCGCCAGCCCTCGGGCGCCGGCCGCACCGGCGTGAGCTGCAGGCCGAAGGCGTACTCGGCGCCCTCGGCGAAGGTGCTCTCCTTGTCCACCAGGTTGAGCCGCAAGGTGACGCGGTCGGGGCCGGGGACGAGCTCGATCTGGCGGTTGCGATCGGCGTTGCGCCAGTTCTTCGCCGAGGGGATGGTGCACTGCAGCCCGCCGTCCTCGTTGCCGAGCCAGACCTGCGCGTTGGCCAGCACGCGGTGGCTCCACGGCCGCACGGCGCCGGCCTGGTCCCAGCCGAAGCCGGTGGTCATCAGCGTCGCCGCCGCCGGCAGGAGCGGGATCTCGAGGGTCAGCCTGCCCACTTGCACCGGACCCCGGCCGCGTAGCGCGAGGGTGGTCCAGAGCAGGCCGTCGTACTCGATGAAGCTGTGCGCCGTCACCGTCACTTCGCCGCCGGCGCCGGTGACCGTCAGCTCGGCGCGGGCCGGGCCCTGTTTGCCCCACGCCGTCTGGGTCTGCGCCACTTGCAGCGGCCGGCCGTCCACCAGGCCGGTCAGGCTGACCGGCGCGGCGAGGATGTCGCCGGTGGGGATCGACATCCGGGTGGGGAGCAGCGCGCCGCTGACCTCGTAGCGCCGCGGACCCCAGCAGCCGACGGTCGCCGCGTCGCCGCGCCGGGTGACCTCGAGCGGTGTCCACGGCGCGGGCACGCCTTCGACGATGCCCACCCGCGACCCCAGCCATCTGGGCGTGGGCGCGAGCGTGAAGCCGGCCTCGCCGGTGGCCAGGGGCTTGCCGTTCTCGTTGAGGGTGGAGGTCACGCGGTAGTCGCCGACGGGCAGGTCCGCCGTGTCGAACTCGGTGCCGGCGTGCTGGGAGGCGGTGAAACGGATGGTGGCTTGCCGCGGCGGCTGGATCGCCTTGTCGGCGTTGAGGCTCGCCAAGCGGATCTCGGCCGTGAGCCCGGCCACGTCGCGGGGCGTGTGGGCGATGGCGTTGACCTCCACCTTGACGCGCCTCCGCCCGGGCAGCGTGGCGACGGACAGCTCCTGCTGCGCCGGCTCGGCGGTGAGCTGGTGCTGGTGGAGCGCGGCGATCTCGGGCGGGGTGAGAGCGCGGCGAAAGATGCGCAGCTCGTCGAGCACGGTGTCGGCGGCGTTGGCGCGGTTGGCGTCGCCGACGGTGAAGCGGTCGTTGAGCGAGCGGAGGATGCGCGGGGTGGGCACGCGCGCGGTGCTCTGCGGCTTGCCGTCGATGTAGAGCCGGATCTCGTCGCCGTTCCAGGTGCCGGCGAGGTGGACCCAGACGCCCTTGCGGAAGACATCCGGCTTGTCGTACTCGAAGGCGATCTGGCCGGAGACGGTGGGGTAAGCGCGCGAGTCCCAGACCAGCCAGTAGGTGCTGCGCGAGAAGTAGCGATACAGCCAGACGAAGGTGCCGCCGTCTTCGGCGCGCGGCGCGGCCTCGGTCAGGGAGAAGAAGAACCGCATGGCGGCGTCGGTGTCGTCCCAGGTCTCGGGCTTGACCCACACGGAGACGGTGCCGGAATCGAGCGAGAGGTTGCCGGCGGTGAGGTAGCTGAGGCCGGTGTCGGGCGCGCCGACGAGGATGCCTTGCCCGCGGATGCCGGGGACGAACGAGATGGTGCTCTTGACCGCGGCGGCGGGCGAGCCGGCGGCCTGCGAGGCGTCGAAGCTGCCGTCGAAGGGGGCGTAGAAAGTGCAGTCGTCGGGAACAAGGGCGCAGGCGGCGGATGCCAGGATCAGCCCGAGGCCCAGGGCATGGATGGTGTGTGCCATGTTCGCCTCCGAACCAGGACCGGATCTTGTGGCCGCGAGGGCGCGGACCTCCTACGGGACAAGGCCAAGGACAGCCAAACCAGCGGCAGGCCGGCAGCAGCCACGCGTCCTTCGACTCGGGCGGCGTTCGCCGCCCGAGTCGATGCGCGTCTGCCGGGTCGCCGGTGGCCTACCCCTGGAACTTGAGGACCCGTTGGTTGAAGACGTCGGTCACGTAGACATTGCCGAAGGTGTCCACGGCGACCGCAAACGGCCCGATGAACTGTCCGGGTCCGGCGCCAGACGTGCCCCACTGGGCGAGGATGGCCCCCGTGGAGTCCAGCTTCAGTACGTGCCTGTTGCCTTGATCGACCACGTAGACGTTGCCAAGCGCGTCCACCGCGACCCCGGTGGGGGTGCCGAGGCCGGCTGGCGACCACTGGGCCACGGGCGCGCCGGTGGGGGTGAACACCTGGATCCGTCCATTGTCTGAGTCCGCGACATAGACGTTGCCCAGGGCGTCCAGCGCCACATGCGCGGGGCTGTCGAACTGCCCGACGCCGGCGCCGGGTGTACCCCACTGCCGGACGAATGCACCGGTGGCGTCGAAGACCTCGATCCGGTTGTTGAAGTTGTCCGCGACGAACACGTTGTGCTGCGCGTCCACCGCCACGCCCAGCGGGTTGTCGAACTGACCCGCAGCGGGACCGGTGGAGCCCCACTGCAGCAGGGGCGCGCCCGCGGCGGTGAGCTTCTGGAGGCGATTGCCGACCCATTCCGAGATGTAGAGGTCGCCCTGGTCGTCGACAGCGATGCCCTCCGGGCTCTGGAACTGGCCCGGCGCGGCTCCCTCACTGCCCGACTGGGCGAGGAAGGTGCCGAAGGCATCGAACTGCTGGAACCGGTCGTTGCCGAAGTCGGTCACATAGACGCGGCCCTGCGCGTCCGTGGCGATGCCGTATGGGCCGTCAAACTGCCCTGCGGCGTTACCACCCGTTCCCCACTCGGTCAGGAAGCTGCCCGGCGCGGGCACCGGCCCTACGCCGTAGGTGCCGGTCACATTCGTGGTCTGCCCTGCCGTGACCGTCGGCGTTTGGTCCGCCGGAGTGCCGTAGCCGAGCACGTCGTTGAAGTGCACCGTGTGCGGTCCGGGCGCCACGTTGCTCACGGTAGCCCCGTTGGCCTGGGCCGCACCGCCGTCCAGGGTCCAGGTCCCTGCGGCGGCTCCGGCAGGCTCGATGGTCACCATCACCGCGCCGGTTGCCGGCAACTCGGTGTAGGTGCCTGTGACATTGGCCGTCGCTCCTGCCGTGACTACCGGCGTCTGGTCAGGAGGGGTGGTGTAGCCGAGCACGTCGTTGAAGTGAACGACGTGCGGTCCGGGCGCCACGTTGCTCACGGTGGCCCCGTTGACCTGGGCCGTGCCGCCGTCCAACGTCCACGTCGCGGCTGCGGCACCCAAGGGGAAGATCGTCACCCGCACCCCCCCCACGACCAGGATGGTCGGCGACCCGCTGCACCCCCACGCCAGCACTGCCAGCATGGCTGCGGCCATGCCCGACAAGACCCGCCGGCAGGCTGCCGGCGAACATCTACTCCGCATTGCGTTCTCCCTCCACGTTGCATGGCGCCGCCCCTCGCGAGGCCATGAACCCATCGGTCTCCGCCCTGACGGAAGGAGGGTGCTGTCCCTGCCTCAGGCTAACGGCACCCCCACTCCGCACGGCTGCGCCATCGCCTGACCCGCCCCGCTGTGGCCGCCACCATTCCAGACCCCCTTGTCGGTTCCTTCCACCCCCCGGATCCTGCAACAGACGCGGCGCCGGGGCTGGCTCACCGGGCGCTTGCTTCCCGCACCTCCTCCCCTGTCAGCGCCCGCGCCCAGAACGTGAACTCGTCCAGCCGTCCGTGCAGGTACTCGTTCCCGCCGTAGAGCGGGTTCCCGCCGAGCGAGATGCGGGTGCTGCCCGACGGCGCAGCGCTCACGTCGCAGGCGCCCGCCGGCTTGCCGTCCACGTAGAGCGTCAGTCGCGAGCCCTGCTTCACCGCGGCGAGGTGCGTCCAGCGATGCAGCTCGAGGGGTGTGCCCGGCGTGCCGGCGAACCCGCCGCCCTCGTGGCGGGCGAAGACCTGCCTGCCGTCGATCGTCACCCGCAGCGGGTCGTCGCCGCCGTTGCACCAGGCGCTGAACACCTGCGCGATGCGACCCTCCGGGTACGAGTCGAGCCAGGCCCAGACAGCCACACTGCAGTCCTCGGTGGGGAACCACGCCAGGCGGTAGCTGGCCCGGCTGTCGGTGCCGTTGAACGCCACCGCGCCCTGCGGGTTGCCGTGGCGGTCCTCGGCCGGCGCCAGGTTGCGCGCCTCGATCAGTTCGCCGAAGCTCGGCTGCGCAGTACCGTCCAGCGAGGACGCCGTTGCCACGCCGTGCTCGTCGAGGCGCAGCTCCTCCGGCTCCGCGAAGACCGCCGGCGGCGCGGCAGGATCGACCTCCAGCGCCTGCCAGCCGCCCTCGATGGCCCGTTCGCCCGCGTCGTTGCGCCGCACCACGCGCCATTCATAGCGGCCCGCGGGCAGCTCGGCGGCCTGGTAAGGCGGCGCCGGATGCTCGGTCACCACCACCTCGCCGCCCGCCCGGCGAACTTCGAGTGTCTGGGCGTAGTCCACCTTCTGCGGTAGTTGAGGCGGGGCCCAGCGGAAGAGGATCCGCCCGGGCGGCAGCTTCGCTCCGTCCGCCGGGTGCTGCGCCCGGAAGACTCCCGGCCCCACCCGGGTCGCCGGCAGCCAGCTCCGGTAGGCCGAGCCGCTCGCCCCGGCGCTGGCGTAGTCGCAGAGCACCACCGGCCGTTCGCCGGGAGTGGTCACCGTCAGCCACGGGTCGAGGACGCCCTCGCCGCCGGGCCTGGCGGCGCCGCTCAGGGCGGTGGGGTCGAGCTTCGGCAGGTCGGCCTCGTCGAAGCCGTTGCGCGCCGCGTCGTAGGCCAGCAGGAGCGGCCCGCGGAAGACCGAGACCTGCCCCCGGCAACTGCTCTCGCCCGGCTCCGCGCGCAGCTCCAGGGGGAAGCTCAGGCGCACCGTGTCGCCCTTCGACCATCTGCGCGCCAAGGTCAGGTAGCGCCCCGGCTGCACGCCCGGCACAGGTTTGCCGTCCAGCTCCACCGTGGCGCCCGCGGCCCAGCCGGGGATGCGGAGGCGGAGGTCCAGCTCCACCGGCTGCTCCGGCTCCACCCGCAGCGTGATCTGCCCGCCCACCGGGTAGTCGGTCTCCTGGGTCAGCTTCACCGCCACGCCGGCATGGCGAAGGATGATGGCGGACGGTCCGTAGTAGTTGACCAGCAGTCCGTCCGCGTCTTCGAGCACGGCCCAGTTGCTGATCTCGGCCAGGGCGCGCGGGCCGTTGACGCTGCAGCAGTTCAGCTCCGGCTGGCCGGCCCGCGCCTGGAACACGATCTCGTGCGCCGAGGACCGCCGGACGCCGTCCATGGGGGTGTTGTAAGTCCACCAGCGGCCCGAGGGATGCTGCGCGCCGAGCACGGCGTTGAGCGTCGAGCGCTCCAGCTCGTCGGCCACGCGCGGGTCACCGGTGAGGTGGAGCATGTCCACGCTCAGGGCCACCCAGGCGACGGTGCAGCAGGTCTCGATGGCGCCGGGCCGGTAGGGATCGCCGATGGCCTGCTCGCCGCTCGAGAACGAGCCCGCGTTGTGTACGTCGAAGTCGCGGATGGAGTTCCAGAGGTTGATGAACGACCGCCGGTAGTCGTCGTTGCCGGTGGCGAGGTAGAGCTCGGGGAGCCCTTCGAGGTCGTGGAGACTCTCCCAGCGCGGTCGCGGGCAGCGGTAGAAGGGGGTGCCGGCGAGCCCGGCGCGGAAGTAGTCGCCGGCGTCCTCCCAATCGCTCTGGATGGCTCGGCACTGCCGCAGGTAGCGCTCCTCGCCGGTGACCCGGTGGAGCCGCGCCAGGCTGTGGATCACCGCCATGTTCATCTCGTGCGAGCCGGCCTGGAGCACGCGGCGGCCGGTGTCGAGGTAGGTGCGGCAGATCAGGTCGCCGATCCGCCGCGCGGCCTCGAGCGCCGGAGCCGAGCCGGTCTCGCGGTGCCACATGAGGAGCGCGATCATCAGGTGGTAGTGGCCCCACAGGTCCCAGTGGCCGAGGAGCCGTTGGTCCTGCGGCCAGGGTCCGAGGTAGCCGTCCTCGGCTTGCCCTTTGAGGACGTCGTCGAGCACGCGGCGGACGGTGGTGTCGAGCCGTGGGTCACGGGTCAGCCGGCGGGCGAGGATGGCGGAGAGGAGGTACTTCCCGGCGAACTCGCCGGCCCAGTCCACCAGATCCGGCGGCGGCTGGCGGTCGCGGCGCTGGAACATCCCGGTGAGGGCGGGATTGGCGAGCGGCGCGGGGAGGAGCCACTGCTCCAGGTTGGCCTCGACGCGGCGGCCGACCAGGCCGGCGAGGTCGAGGTGGAGTTCGCGCGGGGTGTCGCAGGCGGGCATGGCGTGGTCCTTGGCGGTGGCAAGGGTGGCGAGGAGCACCAGGCACAAGAGCGAAGGGTGGGCCGGGCGCCCCCGCCCGGCCTCCGACCGGCCGGCGAGGGCGCCGGCCCCACAACGGAGCTG
>JACPDV010000417.1 GCA_016183835.1 Armatimonadota bacterium | reverse complement strand
TACCTGGAGTGCTTCCCGGGGCAGAAGATCAGCGCCGAGATCGCGCGCGGGTTCGACCAGAACTGCCCCGAGGGGGCGTTCCGGGCGGTGGAGGCCAAGCTGGCGGAGAGCGGCGTGAAGCTCGTGGCCTTTGGCGTGACGGGCATCCCCGGCGACGAGGCCGGTGCGCGCAAGCTGTTCGACTTCGCCAAGCGCTTCGGGCTGATCGCCATCAACGCCGAGTTCGGCCGCGACGTGCTGCCGCTGCTCGACAAGCTGACCGAGGAGTACGGCATCCGGGTGGGGATCCACAACCACCCCAAACGCGACAACTACGAGCTGTGGAGCCCGGACAACGTGCTGGCCATGTTCAGCGACCACGGCCCGCTGGTCGGCTCCTGTGCCGACACCGGGCACTGGCCGCGCAGCGGACTCGATGCGGTCGAGTGCCTGAGGAAGCTGGCCGGCCGAGTGATGTCTCTCCACCTCAAGGACTTGACTCGCGACGGGATGCACGACGTGCCCTTCGGCACCGGCGACTACAACGCCCGCGGGCAACTCGCCGAGCTGAAGCTGATGAACTTCACCGGGCCGATCAGCATCGAGTACGAGTGGACCACCGACCACCTCGACGACGACGTGGCCAAGTGCGTGAAGTGGATGCACGCGACGGTGGCGGCGCTGGCCGCGGGGAAGTAGGCGGGGGCCGTCTGCGCGGGGTGTGTCGTTCCGGTGTTTCCCGGGTCTGGTGGGTAAGATCAAACCCAGGCGTCGGCTGCGAAGCTGAGTGTTCAGCGCCGGTCGGGCCGCCGGGGAGGGACCATGGACGACGAAACGCTGTCGGGCGAGGGCCTGGACGGGGCCTCGTCGCCGGAGGTCGCGTTCACGAGCCGGGCCATCCCGCCCGCGCGACCCCCGCCGCCGGTGCGCGCGCGAATCGGCCGCAAGATCGCCCTGGGGCTCGGCGTGGTACTGCTGCTGGTGGCCGCCCGGTACGGCCTCACCGGCCGGATGGAGTCGCCCGAGGCTCTGTTCAACGCAGCGCTGAGCCAACATCACGGCGCCAGGTCGGTGGTCGCCGCCGGAAGAGTCTCCACGTTCATGAATCTGCTGGGCGACACCGACCAGGACGAGGACTACTACAAGCTGTCGTTCGCTCAGCCCAACTGGCTCTGCATCGTGCAGGGCAGCCGGAAGGCCGAGACAAGAATTGCGTGCGACGGCAAGGAAATCCTTGTTGCCGTGCCGGCGATGGACCTTGCCGCCAAGGCGCCGGCGCCAAAGACGTTGGCCGAGCTGCTGAAGGTGGGCGGCATGCCGATGAGCCCGATTCCGGCCAACCTGCCCAGCGCGCTCATGTTCCTGACGGGCACGCTGGACCCGGCAACCGTCAAGGGCGTGGTGCGCGGGACCAACCCGGCGCACCCCGAGCAGGCCAAGTTGCCCACCGTCAACGGCACGATTCCGGTCACGGTCACGCTAGAGAACGGCGTAGTCACCGCCTGGGTCGATCCCCGCACGCAGACCTTCCGGCGGCTCGACATCGAGGTCGGCGGTGGTCAACTCGTGGCCGCCCTGGGCTTGCCGATGGCCGCCGACTTGCAGAGCCTGAAGCTGCTCAAGTCCTCCAGGCTGAGTGTCATTGCCACGTTCGACACAGTCGCCCTCAACGGCACGCTGGACGAGAAAGTGTTCACTGTCGCACCGCCGCAGGGGATTCGGGCACAGAGGTTCAATAGCCTCAGCGATCTGACCGGTGATGGGCAGGACACGGGCGAGACCGGGGCTGTCGCGCCCCACCGGAAGGGCTCGCGGCCGGATCGGTGAACCACCGGCCGGAGCCCGGCATGCGCTACCTGGTCCTGCTCCTGCTGCCCCTCACCGCCGCCTGCGCCGAGGTGTCGGTCACCGCCGACGGCGGCAAGCTGCGCGTCGCGCTCACCGAAGGGCGGGACACCCTCCGCCTCGGACCGCAGCTCTTCGGGCTGACCTTCGCCGACGGCAGCCGCGTCACCGCCGCCGACCTGCGTCTCGCCGGCAAGCCGGCCAAGGAGAAAGACAGCCGCTGGACCGCGAAGCTCGCGGGCGAGGCGGCCACGGTGACCTGGAGCCTGTCGCCGCCGCTAGGCAAGCACGCCTGGTGGCGCGTGCAGCTCCAGGTGGCGGCGGCACAGCCGGTGGTGCGCTGCGACGTGGTGCGGCTGGAGGGCGCGCCGGCGGCGGAGCTGGGCGGCTTCGGCCAGCCCTGGTATCTCGGCGGCGCCTGGTTCCTCGGAGTGGAGTACCCGGCCTCGCACCAGGACAAGGACGGCGACGTGCTGACCGCCAGCCACGCACCGGGCAAGGCCGAGTTCACCTCGAAGGCCGCCATCCTCGGCCACCGCGGCGCCGAGGCGCAGGTGCGCGACGCCTTCGAGACGTACTTGAAGGCCACCGGCCGGCCGCGGCGGAGCTTCCTGCAGTACAACTCGTGGTACGACCTGCGCGGGCGCGAGATGACGGTGGCCGCCTTCGCGGCCATCTTCCGCGAGTTCAAGCAGCACCTGCTCGACCCCTACCACCTTCGCTTCGACGCCTTCGTGCCCGACGACGGCTGGCAGAACCACAACAGCATCTGGGAGGTGGACCGCAGCTTCCTACCCGACGAGTACGCCCCGCTGGCGCGGATCCTGGAGGCGGGCGGCAGCCGGCTGGGGATCTGGATGCCGCTCAACGGCACCAACCTCAGTACCGCCTGGGGCCGCGAACAGGGCTACGAAGTGGCCGAGACCACCGACTCGCACTACATGCTCACCGGCGCGCAGTACAACCCGAAGATCCGCGAGGTGCTCAAGCACCGCATCGAGGACGGCCACCTCAACTACTTCAATCACGACTTCAACAACTTCCGCACCCGCCGTAACCACCCGCTCGGCCCTGACGTGGACTTCGAGGAGAACCTGGACGCGCAGCTCGCCATCCACGCCTACGAGCGGCAGCTCGCGCCCGACATCTTCCTCAACGTCACCAGCGGCATGTGGCTCTCGCCCTGGTGGCTGCAGCAGGCCGACACCATCTGGATGGCCGCCGGCGACTACGGCTTCGAGCGGCGCTGGCCGCTGCCCAACCCGCGCGACACCGAGATGAGCTACCGCGACGAGCACTTCTATGGTCAGTACCTCCGCAGCGACTACCAGTATCCGCTCTCGCGGCTGATGACCCACGGCATCATCGAGGGCAAGCTCGCGCCGCTCGGCGGGCCGCACCAGACCGTGCGCGAGTGGTCCGACTACGTGGTGCTCTACTACCTCCGCGGCGTGCAGCTCAAGGAGCTCTACGTGACGCCCGCGCTGCCGACCGAGCCGATGTGGCGGGTGCTCGGCCGCGCCACACAATGGGCGCAGGCCCACGCCGCCACGCTCGACCACACTCGCTTCGTGGGCGGCGAGCCGGCGCTCGGACAGGTCTACGGCTACGTCCACTGGGGCCCGGACGAGGGGTTGGTGGCGGTGCGCAACCCCGATGTGGCGCCGGGCAAGCTCAGCTTCACGCTGGCGCAGCGGCCGGCGAGGGTGGGGGAGAAGGGCGCCTGGCAGGTGACCCGCATCTACCCCGACAACGGCCGCCTGCCCGGGGAGCTGAAGGGCGCGGGGAGCATCGACCTGCCCGCGCCGGGGCAATCGGTCTGCGTCTACCAGCTCACGCGGAAGTCCGGCGCCGCGCCGCTCGTACCGCCCTTGGCGCCGGTCAGCGGGACGGCGAAGCTGGCACTGGAGTCCCCGATGGCGATCACCGTGACGGCCAACGTGCGGCCGGAGGCGGTGGACCCCGAGGTCGAGATCATCGTCAAGTCGCCGGCGGTGCCGAAGCTGCTGCCGCTGGAGGGCACCACCGCCCAGCCCATCGCCTCGCCGGGGCAGGACAACGTGATCTGGCGGATCGCGCTGCAGCCCGGCGAGAGCCGTTTCACGGCCAGACTGCAGGCGCCGGCGGCGCTGTTCAGCTCGAGTGTGGGCAAGCTCTCGGTCTGGCTTCGCTCCGGGGTGCGGGGCAAGCTGCCGGCCGACCGCGCGAACCAGCTCCTGCCGATGCCGCCGACGGTCACCGTCAACCTGCTGCCCGAGCAGGACTACAGCTACCCCTCCACGCAGGCGAGCATCGGCGACGACGACCTGGGCAGGGTGAAGGCGGTGAAGCTGCGGATCGAGGTCTTCGACAGCAACGCCGACGCGCAGTACCGCGACAAGCAGATCCTGCTCAACGGCAAGCCGGTGGCGCGGGTGCCGGCCAACCCGGGCGACCGCTTCAGCGCCTGGCTGCCGGTGGACATCGACCTCAACCCGGAGCAGGCCGGACCCGTCGGGCGGAGCAACACGCTGGCGGTGACGAACGCGGGCGGCGACTCCTGGAAGTGCCGCGGCTTGGCCTTGGCGGTGCAACGGCCGGACGGGGTGTGGGTGGCCACGCCGGTCAGCCCGCGGGTCTTCTGCTCCGTGGCCGACTGGCTGTACACCGAAGGCGAGATCTGGAGCGGGGCCCACTCGCCCGAGGTGACGCTGACGCTGCCGGGGCCGTGAGCGGCCGGACGTGAGGACCAGGGCATGATCGACCTGACCCGCGCGTTGGTGGTGCATCCGGCGGAGCTGAGCAAGCCGGAGGCCAGCGCCGTCGGCATGCTCGTCGACGAGGTGGAGCGGCGCACGCGGATCCGCTGGCGGACCGCGACGGAACGGCCTGACGGCGCGACGGCCGTCGTGCTCGAGCGGGCGGACGGTCCCGCCGAAGGCTACGCGATCCGCTCCGGCGGAGACACGGTCGAGGTACTCGGCAACGACCCGCGCGGCATGCTCTACGGCGTGGGCAGGCTGCTGCGGCTCCTGCGCAGGGAGCGCGACCGGGTGGCGGTCGCCGACGGCCTCGACCTCTCCTCCGCGCCCCGCTACCCGCTCCGTGGCCACCAGCTCGGTTACCGGCCCAAGACCAACTCCTACGACGGCTGGTCGCTGCCGATGTGGGAGCAGTACCTCCGCGACCTGGCCGTCTTCGGCTGCAACGCCATCGAGCTGATCCCGCCGCGCTCGGACGACGCCGACGACAGCCCCCACTTCCCGCTCCCGCCGCTGGCCATGATGGCCGGCATGTCGCGGCTCTGCGACGACTACGGCATGGACGTCTGGGTCTGGTACCCCGCGTTGGACGCCGACTACACCGACCCGGGCACCGTGGCGGCGGCGCAACGGGAGTGGGAGGAGGTGTTCACGGCGCTGCCGCGGCTGAATGCCGTGTTCGTCCCCGGCGGCGACCCGGGTCACACGGCGCCGCGGGTGCTGATGACGCTCCTCGAGCAGCAGGCCGAGGCCCTCCGCCGGCATCACCCGGGCGCGGGGATGTGGCTCTCACCGCAGGGCTTCACCGCGGCCTGGCTCGATGAGCTGCTGGCGATCCTGCGCGACGAGCGCCCGGCGTGGCTGACGGGGATCGTCTTCGGACCGCAGGTTCGGATGGGACTTCCGGAGCTGCGGGAGCGGGTGCTGGAGGCGTATCCCATCCGCCACTACCCGGACATCACGCACTGCCGGCAGTGCCAGTTCCCCGTGCCCGACTGGGACCTGGCCTACGCCCTGACCGAGGCGCGCGAAGGGGTCAACCCCCGGCCGCTCGCCATGGCGCGCATCCACCGCTTGCTCCAGCCGCACACCATCGGCTTCATCACCTACTCCGAGGGCTGCAACGACGACGTCAACAAGGCCGTGTGGAGCGCGCTGGGCTGGGACCCGGAGGCCGACGTCACGGAAATCCTGCGCGACTACAGCCGCTACTTCATCGGCGACCGCTACGCCGACATCTTCGCGCAGGGCCTGCTGGCACTGGAGCGCAACTGGGCCGGGCCGCTGCTCGGCAACGCTTCTGTGAACGTCACGCTGGCGCAGTTCCAGGCGATGGAGCGCGACGCCGCCCCGCCGGAGAAGCTGAACTGGCGCTTCCAACAAGCCCTCTACCGGGCCTGCTACGACGCCTACACCCGGCGGCGGCTGGTCTACGAGACGGAGCTGGAGGAGCGCGCCCGCGACCTGCTCCGCGACGCCCGCGCGGTCGGCAGCCTGCGGGCGATGAGCGAGGCCGAGGCGGTGCTCGACCAGGCGGTCACGCAGCGCGTCGCCACAGACCTGCGGGCGCGGATCTTCGAGCTCGCCGAGGCACTGTTCCAGAGCATCCGCATGCAGTTGAGCGTGGAGCGCTACCAAGCCATCGACATCGGCCGCGGGGCGAACCTCGACACCGTGGACGTGCCGCTCAACAACCGGCTGTGGCTGAAGGCGCGCTTCGCGGCCATCCGCGAGCTGCCGGCGGAGGCGGACCGGCTGCGGGCCATCGGCGAGCTGCTGGATTGGACCAACCCCGGGCCGGGCGGGTTCTATGACAACCTCGGCGTGGCCGGCCGCCAGCCGCACCTCGTGCCGGGGCCGGGGTTCGATGCCGACCCGGACTTCCGCGAGTCGCCGCTGACCGGCTTCGGCTGGCACCCGGACGGACCGATCTCCTGGTGGACCCACGCGCAGACGCTTTACGACCGCCCTTTGCAGTTGCGCTACGAGGGGCTGGATCCCACGGCGCGTTACCGCGTGCGGGTGGTCTACGCGGGCGACAGTCAGCGGGCGAAGATCCGGCTGGTCGCCAACGAGGGACTCGAGATCCACCCGCTGATCGACAAGCCGTCACCCATCGCGCCGCTGGAGTTCGACCTGCCGCCGGACGCGACGCAGTCCGGCACGCTGACGCTGAGCTGGACCCGCGACCCGGGCGCGGGCGGCAATGGGCGCGGCTGCCAGGTGGCGGAGGTGTGGCTGGTCCGGGCGTGACACCGACCCGCGGCTGGCGCAGTCAGGCCCCCACCACCCGCCGCGCGATCTCGGACCATTCCCACAGCCGCTGCGGCTCGTAGCGGCAGGTGCTGACGTCCTTCAGGATCAACTCGCACGGGCAGCCGTGGCGGGCGCAGGCGGCGAGCGTCTCGCGCAGGTCGCGCTCCGCCGCCGCCGGGTTCCAGGCGTCCACCGCCAGAAACGCCGGGCTCGGCTTGCGGGAGAACACGAAGTCCGGCCCGATCCGGCTCGCGCCGCACTCCACGTCCACCCAGGGGCTCATGGAGATCTTCCGCACGTGCGGGAGCTTGCGGATCATCGGCAGCTTGCGGTCGAGGGGTTCGCAGCAGCCGTAGTAGCCGAGGCCGAAGCGCTCATACCAGGGGCCGAGATAGGGCAGCTCGAACTCCTCGTGCATAGCCGGCGAGACCGTGGAGAAGATCTGCGACATGCCCGAGGTCCACAGGTCCGCGGCGCGCGGACGGGCCGGATCGAAGCCGGGCGCGGGCAGTTCGTCGGTGAATGCGCCGGTGCAGTGAATGGTCTGCTGCCCGCTGCCGAGGAGACCTTGCGCTTCGAGTTGATCGAGCATGCTCAGGTTGGCGTTGGTGAGGCGGCCGATGATGCGGTGGACGAAGTCGGGCCGGTCGATGATGTCGTACAGCAGCGGCTCGGCGCCGCGCCAGCAGGTGATCAGGTCGAGCGGGGCATACGACGGGCAGGCGCCCTGAACACGCACGTCGAGGATCCCGTCGAGCAGCTCGCGGGCGCGTTCTTCGGCGCCGGCGGTGGCCGCCGGGTCGTGCGAGATCTCGGGCGTGAGGATCCGCGCCAGGTCGGCGTCGGTCTTGAGCTGGTCGACGTAATGGTGGCTGACCACGTCGTTGCGCGGGTCGAGCCTGACGATGTCTTCCACCACGCCCAGGCCGAAGCCGGTATTGCGGATGGCCTTGTGTACCTCGACGTAGGGCGCTACGACCATGTCGGCGCGCATGTGCCGCCACAGGTACAGGGTGCTGCGGAAGCGCATCTCCAGCCCGCGGTGGAAGCCATCCTCGCAGCGCGGCGTCAGCTCCCCGTCCCCGTTCATCTCGTGCCAGGGGAGCTGGTCCATCATGACCATGGGGCGGATCGGCCGCAGGCCGTTGAGCGCCTTCCAGCAGGCGATGGTCTCCTGCTGCACGGGCAGGGCGGCGATCTCGGCCACCTGGCTTGCCAGGTCGCGGACGATGGTGCGGTCGGTGGTGGTGGCGGTCATGGTCAGACCCCTTGCGCCGGGCTCAATCGGTCGCGTGACACTCCCATCCGTACCCCCTCCTTGCCAAGGAGGGGGCAGGGGGAGGTCCCGTGGTGCGCTCGGACGAGGGTTGGCCAATGCCCGGGCCTGTCCTCCGCGACCTCTGCCACTTGGTCCGAGTCCCTCTGCGGTAGCGAGCCGGAGACTCCCTGCGTGGCCGGAACCGCTGGACCTCCCCCTGCCCCCTCCTTGGCAAGGAGGGGGTATGGTGTGTGGGGCCAATCGCCCGATGGCCGGCTCGTCCGGCGGGTCGGGAGGCGTGCAGTGGGTCGTCGTTCGCTCTCGTGGCTGTTTCCCGCTCTACTCGTTGTTGCCGGCGGGGTGCAGGCCGCCGGCTATCCCCGCATCGCCAACCTGTGGGGCACCGGCCCGCAGTCGACCGAATACGACCGGCTGGCGAAGTACAGCCTCTTGGTCTGCAGCGGCGGCAGCCCGGGCGAGTGGCGGCGGTTCGGCGCCGAGCTGCGGAAGCGCAACCCGGACATTCGGCTGCTCGGCACCGGCTCGCTGATGAACCTCGCCGAGCCGCTCCCGTGGATGCAGGATGCCTGGTTCCTGCGACGGCCCGAAGGTGAGAGGATCCGCTGGTGGGCCGACCAGATCCTCACGCCCAACCTCTTCCGCGACGAGTGCCTCGACGCGCTGCTGGCGCAGACCGAGCAGACCTACGGCGCGCTGCTGGACGACGGCTCCCTCGACGGTGTGTTCTACGACAGCGTGGTCGGGTGGGTGAGCTGGCTGGGCCCGGTGGACACCGACGGCGACGGCATGGCCGACGTGCCCGCCGAGGTGGACCCGCGGTGGCAGGCGCGGCAGAACCTGTTCTTCGACCGGCTCCGCGCCAGGCACCCGAAGATGCTGATCCTCGCCAACGACGTGGACCGCGGGCACGCGCCGCACGTCAACGGGCGGCTGTACGAGGGCGCGCCGCTGCTGGACCGGCTCACCAACGCCTCGCTCAGCGTGGGCGAGGCGGCGCGCACGCTGGACGGTTGGATGACCACCTCCGTGCAGCCCGGCATCACCTTTGCCATCATGACCCACCCGCTCGGCTGGCAGGGCTGGCGCGTGGGGCGCGGCGACAAGGTCACCACGCCGGGCGAGGTGGACCGCGCGCGGCGCGACTTCCACCGCATGCGCCTCGGTTTGCTGACCGCGCTGATGACCGACGCCTGCTACGCCTACGATCTGGGCACCGTGTGGTACGGCCTGCCCTGGTGGTATGCCGAGTACGACGCGCCGCTGGGCAAGCCGCTCGGGCCGCCCGCCGAGGTCTTCGAGGTGCCGCCCGTGACCGTGGTCGACTGGTCGGCGGGCCGGCCGACTGACGCGTTCGTGATCGACCCGCCGGGCAAGCTGACCGGCGCCGGGCCCGAGGCGGATGTAGCCGACCCGCAGGCCGGTTGGGAGCGGCTGTTCGCCACCCACCCGGCGAAGCTGCGCCTCGAGCCGGGCCGCTCGTACCGGATCGAGGCCGACCTCGAGGTCACGCGCAAGCCGGCCAACACCTTCCAGTTCGACGTGCGCACCGGGACAGGCGGTTGGGAGCACCACGACAAGGGCATCACGCACAACGCCGGCGAGGCGGGCTCGACCTGGCATGTCGAGACCACGGTGATCCCGGACGACTACGACGACTACGCGCTGGAGTGGCACTGCCTCGGCGGCGGCGGCCTGCGGCTGCGGACGCTGCGCGTGTTGCTCGTCGGGCAGAGCTACCTGAAGCGGGAGTTCGAGGGCGGCGTGGCGCTCCTGAACCCGTTGACCGTGCCGGTGCCGGTGAG
>JACPDV010000416.1 GCA_016183835.1 Armatimonadota bacterium | reverse complement strand
CGAGGAGAACGGCAAGCTGGTCAGCCTCGATCTGCTGGCGGACGGCCCGGTGCGGACCGTGGTGCGGGCGGTAAGGAACCTGGTGGACGGACTCACCGTTTACACCCGGACGTGGGCCTTCTATGCCGACCGCATTGAGGTGACCACCGACGCCAAGCCGTCTGTGACGGCGCTGCACAACCGGATCTACTTCACCCGCGGCGGCACGTACGCCGACAGCCGGGGCAAGACCGCGCTGCTCGACGGCAAAGGCGACGACGAGGGCATCGGCGGACCGGCGCCGGAGTGGGCGGCGGTGTACAGTACAGCGAGGCCTGGGCGCTGAGCCTGGTGCCGCTGGGCAAGTCGACCGGCCTGACCTACTGGGATGCGGGCGGCTGGGGCGGCCTGGGGCTGCAGGACACGGCGGAGCATTCGGAGCACGCGATGGTGTTCCACGCCGGGCAGACCGGGCCGGAGTTCGCCGCGGCGGACACGGCGCGGCTGCGCAACCGGCCGGAAGTCAGCGTGCGATGAGCCGCGGGAGGAGGGTGCGATGACGTTCGAATCGAGCGCGCAGGAGGCCTGCTACAAGCGGGTCAAGGACTGGCTCGCGGGCGTCCGCTACCGCGTGGAGGAAGACCCCGAGCGGCCGGTGCTCCGGGTCAAGGCCGGCTCGTCGCTCGTCGAGCTGGCGGTCAAGCCCTGGGGCGACGGCGACGGCGCGATCCGCCTCCGCGCCAAGGTGGTGCTCAACCCGGTGATCGACCTCGACCTGGCGTTGTTCCTCCTCCGCGAGAGCACCGCTCAGCCGATGGGCGGGTTCGGGCTGGACCGCGAGGGCAGCATCGTCTTCGAGCACGCACTGCTCGCCTCCGGCTGCGGGCTCGAGGAGCTGATCGAAGCGCTGGCGATGGTCTCGCAGGTGGCCGACCGCTACGACAACCTGATCGTGGAGCGGTGGGGCGGCCGCCGGGCGGTGGACCTGGAGGGGTAGTTTCGCGCCGCCCTCAGTCGGCCCTCACCGCGGCGCAGAGCCGGCGGAACGCCTCGTTCTGCCCCTCGCGCGACTCGATCCCCGCTTCGTTCCAACTGACGATCAGGTCGAGGCCGGGGAAGGCCGCCATCACCTCCCGCCCGCCGTGCCCGAAGCAGCCGAACACATCCGTGGGCGCGGCCGGCCACTGCCGCGCGGCGGCGCGGTCGACGCCGTTGAGCCACCACAGCCACGAGTAGCTGCCGAGGTGGTCGGTTTGGTTGTCGGGCACACGCTGCGAGCCAAGGCTGCGTTGGCCGGGGAGCATGTCGGCAGGTTGCCCGGCGGACCGCGGCACGGCGTTCGGCAGTGGCTCGCCGATCGCCTGAGCCGAGTGGGTCGCCGAGAGGAGCGTCCGGTCGCCCCACCGGCCGCCCCTAAGGTAGAGCAGCCCGAATCGCGCGAAGTCGCGCGGCGAGATGGCCAGCCGCCCGGGCCGATCGTCCGGGCCGAAGGCCAGGAAGGTAGGCTCGTCCTGGCAGCCGAGGGGATCGGTCAGCAGGGCGTGGAGCACGTCGCGGTCGACGGTGTCGTAGCGGGCGCCGTAGACCCGCAGGAAGAGCAGGTCCCAGAAGAGCGCCATCTGCCAGTCGTTGTAGCAGAACGCGGTGCCGGGCGCCTCGGCCACGCCGTAGCAGGACGTCTGGTTGGCGAGATGGCGCCAGGTGATGCGCGCGTCCTTGCGGCCGAGCGCCGGGTTCAGGTCGGCCAGGCGCGGCTCGAGCGGGGCGACCGCGTCGTCGAGACCGGCGATCCGCCCATCCTCAAGCGCCTTGAACAGGAAGTGGACGTAGACTGGCTTGGCGGCGGAGGCGACGTCGCTGCGCCGTGCCGGATCGCCCCAGAGGTAGGCCATGCGGTCGTGCCGGACGACGCAGCCGCGCCCCCCGACGAAGGCGCTGAAGGCGGCCAGCCCTGCGGCGTCGAGACCGGCGTCGGCCGGGGTGCAGACCGGCCAGCTCACGCCGGGCACGGCGCCGGCCGAAACCCAAGCCAACGCCGCCCAGAAGAGGCTCACGGCTCCTCTCTCAGGCGGTCACCAGCGCCTTCGGGTCGAACGACCTCACCCACACGCCCGTCTCCTCTACGTAGCCCTTCCAGGCGTACGGGTCTTCTCCTGCCACCATGATCACCCCCCGGTAGTCCGCCGTGGCCATCCGCTCACCCTCGCGCGGGTTGTGCCAGGGCAGCAGCGAGTGAGCGCTCATGTAGTGGTTGACCAGCACCCGCCGGAAGCGGCCCGAGCGGTTCTTGCGCGAACGGTGGAGGAGGTAGCCGTTGAAAAACACCACGGCGCCGGCGCCGCACTCCACCGGCACCTCGGCGGCATCGTCGAAGCCATAGGACTCCTGAGCGAAGTCGAACTCCTCCGGCCGGCCGTGGTCGTGCTGCGGGTAGAGGTCGCCGAGCCGCTGTGAGCCGGGGAGGACCCACAGGCAGCCGTTTTCCACCGTGGCGTCGTCGAGCGCGATCCAGGCGCCGCAGAGGCTGCGGTCGCGCGTGGGGATGTAGATCTCGTCCTGATGCCAGGCCTGGCCGGGGAAGCCGGGTGGCTTGAGGAAGAGCATCGACTGCATGCACTTCACGTCGGGCGAGATGATCTGCGAGAGGACGCCGGCGATCCCCGCATGCTTCACGCCGCCCAGCATCACCGGGCTGAGGTGGTGCACCTGGTGCAGGCAGAGGTACCTGCCGGTGGCCTCTTCATCGCTGACGCCGGCCGCGACGGGCGGCAGGTTCTCGCAGGGGTAGTCGCCGCGGCAGAGGCGCACGGCGTCGGCGCGCAACTCCTCCACCTCGGCGGGGCTGACCAGCCCCTCCACCACCAGGCAGCCATCGCGGTCGTACTGCTCGACTTGAGCTTGCGTGATGATCGACATGACAAGTCCCCATGACCGTGGGCAGTATGCGTGCGCCACGCCCGGCGGTCAGGAACAGGGCACGCCGACAACTCCGCGCCTCTGCTCCGGGACTCATCATTCATCATTCATCACTCATCATTGCCTTCCATTACGCCTTGCCCATCCGCCGCAGCGCCTCCAGGCTCCGCCGGCAGACCGAGAACCCCAGGCCGTCGGCGCCGCCCTCTTCCACCACGTACCACTCGGTGGGGTGCTGCTTCTCGCACAGGTCGAAGATGGTCGGCCAGTCGGCCTGGCCCTCGCCGATCACCGACTCCGGCCCGCCGCCGAAGTCCTTGAGGTGCACACTCCGCGCCCGGCCCGGGAACCTGCGCAGCTCGCCGATGGGGTCCCCGCCCCCGCCGGCGCAGTTGCCGATGTCCATCTGCATGATCACCTCGGGCAGCGTCTGCGAGAAGAGGATGTCCCAGGCCACCTCGCCGTCGACCGTGGCAAAGTCGAACCCGTGAGCGTGGTAGCCGCTGTACATGCCCAGCGGGGCGAGCTTCTCGGCGGCGCGGTTGAGGATTCCGGCCAGCTCGGCGATGGTCTCCCGCGCCTTCATGCGCTGTGGATCGGCGGCGATGATCAGGAAGCGGTTGCCCAGGATCTGGTTCATCTCGATGGTGCGGTCGAGGTTGTCCGACAGGGCGACGGGCGCCAGGTGCATGCCGCAGCAGGCCAGGCCGTGGTCGTCGTACAGCTTCCGGATGGCCTGGGCGGAGTGGCCCATCCACTCGAGCTTGTCGCCGGGGTAGCCCCACGGCTCGGCGCCGACGTAGCCGCACGCGGCGGTGCCGGCGAGTGCGGCTGGCAGGTCCTGCTGCACCTCGCCGCGCACCGAATAGAGCTGCAGGCCGACGGGGATCTGGGACATCGGGGGTACTCCTGCCCCCTGGTTCGACGTGGTGGGCAGGTACCCTTGCGGCGCTCGCGCGCGCACCAGGCGGTCTGAGGCGGAGCGATTGAAGTGGAGGGGGTCATCGCCGGTACGCGTCACGGCGCAATCCTACCCAGGTGACGGTCACCCGTTGCGCCCTGGTGGAGACCTGGTAGATAATGCGGTAGGGCGGCAGTTTCAAGCGATAGCGGGGCGGCTCGCCCTGCAACTTGCGGCCGAGCGGAGGGCCAGGGCGCGGATCGTCGGCCAGACCGTCGATGGCTGGCCTTAGCCGGGCCTGAACGTCGGGCGGGAGGGCGAGGAACTGCCGTTGAGCGCCCGGGTCGAAGAGGACCGTATACGCCATACGCCTACCCCAGCCCGGCGCGGCGCTTCACATCTTCCCACGGCACAGGCTCTTCGCCGTTGGCCTTGGCCTCTGCCTCGGCGGCCAGCGAGGCGGCCAGCAGGTCGGCGTCCTCTTCGGCGTCCAGCTCCTCGAGCCGCTCTAGGTCCTCCAGCGGCACCACGGCCACGGTCTTGTGGCCGCGGCGAACCCGCGCGCGCCGGCCGGCCGCTGCTTCGGCCAGGGCGGTCTCCAGGTCCTGCGGCTTGTGGTTGCGGCCCACGGTGGTCTCCGGTGGGGATTGTCGCGCAGCCGGCGGCGGCGGTCAAGTCCGGCGGCCCGGACTGCCCGGAGTGGCAATGCGTATGGTGTCCCATAGGCGTTAGGATACCAAGAATCCTCCCCTTCGACCGCGACTCTAAGGCTGCATGGACGACACACAGGAAACGCCGGACTGGTCGTTGCTGCAGACGTTTCTGCCTGC
>JACPDV010000415.1 GCA_016183835.1 Armatimonadota bacterium | reverse complement strand
TCCTCGGGCATGCTGTGGATCTCGACGTTCAGCCGCGCCGCCGCCTCGTCCATCAGGTCGATGGCCTTGTCGGGGAGGAAGCGGTCGGTGATGTAGCGGTGCCCGAGGGTCGCCGCCGCCACCAGTGCGTTGTCGGTGATGCGCACGCCGTGGTGGATCTCGTACCGCTCGCGCAGCCCGCGGAGGATGCTGATGGTGTCTTCCACCGACGGCTGATCGACGACGATGGGCTGGAAGCGCCGCTCCAGGGCGGCGTCCTTCTCGATGTAGCGCCGGTACTCGTCCAGCGTGGTGGCGCCGATGCAGTGCAGCTCGCCGCGCGCCAGGAGTGGTTTGAGCAGGTTGCCCGCGTCCATGCTGCCGCCCTCGGTGGCGCCAGCGCCGACGACCGTGTGCAGCTCGTCGATGAACAGGATCACCTTGCCCTCGGCGTTCTGGACCTCCTTCAGGACCGCCTTGAGCCGGTCCTCGAACTCGCCGCGGTACTTGCTCCCGGCCACCAGCGCACCCATGTCGAGCGCCACGATCTTGCGATCGTGCAGTCCCTCCGGCACGTCGCCCTCGACGATCCGGATCGCCAGGCCCTCGGCGATAGCGGTCTTGCCCACGCCCGGTTCGCCGATCAGCACCGGGTTGTTCTTGGTCCGGCGGCTCAGGACCTGGATCACCCGGCGGATCTCCTCGTCGCGGCCGATCACCGGGTCGAGCTTGCCGCGTCGCGCCTCTTCGGTGAGGTCGCGGCCGTACTGCTCGAGCGCCTGGTACTTGTCCTCGGGGTTGGGGTCGGTGACCCGCTGGCTGCCGCGGATGGCGCGCAGCGCCTGGAGCAGCCTCTCGCGGGTGACCCCGTGCCGCGCCAGCACGCCGGCGGCCGACTCGCCGCGCTCTTCGAGCAGCGCGAGGAAGAGGTGCTCCACACTGACGAACTGGTCGCCGAAGCCCTGCGCCTCCTGCATCGCCTGCGTCAGCACCTCGGCCGCCGCCCGGGAGAGCCCGGGCGCGCTGCCGCCGCGCACCTTCGGCCGGCGCTCCAGTGTGTGCACCAGCTCGCCCTCGACCTCCGGCACCGGGATCTCCATGCCGCGCAGGATGGCGCCGACGATCCCGCCCGGCTGCCGCAGCAGCGCCACGAGCAGGTGGTTGGTATCGATCTCGCTGTGGCCCTCTTCGACGGCGATCTGCTGCGCCGCCACCACGGCCTCGCGGGCCTTCTCCGTGAACTTCGCAAGGTCCATCGTAAGCTCCTCGTCAGGTCACTCTCCGGCTCCCTCCCCTGCGCAGCGGGGGAGGGCCGGGGTGGGGGCCGGCCACCGGAGCGTCACGCCGTCTCCGTCCGGCCCCCCTCCCGTCCTCCCCCCGCTCCGCAGGGGGAGGCGCCAGGTCAGGGCCGAGCGCAACTACTCGCCCTGCCCTTCCCACTCCGCCAGCGGCGACTCCGCGATCTGCACCACCGGGGCGCCCTTGCAGGTCTGGAAGACCTTCTGCGCCGTCTGTCGCGCCGACTTCTTGCGGCCCGCGTCCCACTGCACGCGGGCCAGCTCCAGCATGGTGTTGCTGGCCACCGGGCTGCCCTGCGTCAGGTCGATCAGCTTCAGCGCCGCGTCCTCCGCGGCGTCGTAGCGCTTGGCGTCGCGCAGCAGGTCGAAGGTCACGGTCAGCGTCTGGACCCGCCACAGGGGGCCGGGAAAGTCGTCGTAGAGCTGCTGCAAAGTCTGCACCGCCGGGTCGGTCTGCCCGTGCTCCTGGAGCAGCCGCGCCCGCCGCACCATCGCGCGCGCCGCCAGGTACGTCTTGGGGTAGGCCTTGGCCAGGTCGGCCAGGGAGTCCGCCGCGCGCTGCCATTGGTCGGCGTCGGCCAGCACCGACGCCCGCAGGTCGGTGGCATCGGCCACGGCGAACATCTCGGGCGTGACCTTCACGACTTCGTCGAGGATCGCCAGCGCCTTGTCGGTCTGCTTGAGTTGCCGGTAGGCCACCACGAGCACGCGCCGGGCGTCGTAGGCCGATTGCGTGCCCGGGAACTGCCCGCGGAGCTGCTCGAGCCGCGCCACGGCCGGCTCGGCCTGGCCGCCGTCGAGCAACGCCTGGCCCAGCCGGCCGAGCATGTTCGGGCCGTCGTCATACCAGGCGAAGCGCCTCAGACAGGCGTCCACGCGCTCGCCGGCCTCCTTCAGCTTGCCCTCCCGGAGGTCCAGGCCGAACAGCCGGGAGTCGGCCGCCAAGCTCTGCCAGCTGTCGGGACAGGCGGTCACCAACTTGTCGTACGCCTGCCGGGCGAGAGCCAGCTTGCCCTGCTCGGCGCGGGCGACGCCCAGGCTCGAGAGCGCCTCGGCCAGCTCCGGCCGGTCGGGCCACGTGTCGGCGATGGTGGCGAAGCACAGCTCGGCAGCGGCCCAGCCCTTGGCGCGGCCCTGTGCAAGGCCTTCCAGCATCCAGGCTTGCGACTGCAGCCAGGGGGCGTCCTTGCCCAGGTCACGGCGCACCTGGCGGGTGAGCGCCAGAACCTCGTCGGTCTTGCCGTCGGCCAGCAGCTTGGCCGCCGTGTCGAGCTGGTCGGAGGCCTTCTGGACCTTGGGGTCGGGGGCCGGCTGACCCGGTTGGTCCGCGGCCCAGGTGACGGCGGCCAGCAGGGCCAGCGGGAGGCAGTGCAGCTTCATCGCCGGTTCTCCTCGTCGCGGAGCTGAGCCCGCAGCCGTTCGGTCAGCTCCGCCTCCAGCTCTTGACGCAGTCCTTCGGCGGCTTGTGCCAGCCGGGCCTCAAGCTCGTCGATCTGCTCGAGCAGCCTGAAGATGATCTCCACCCCGGCGAGGTTCACGCCCATCGCCGTGTAGCTCTGAATCCGCCGGATCCGCTGCAGGTCGTGCTCGGTGTAGATCCGCGCATTGCCGCCGCTGCGGCGGGGCTGCAGCAGCCCGGTGCGCTCGTACATGCGCAGCGTCTGCGGATGACTCGCCACCAGCGCCGCCGCGATGCGGATGCCGTAGCAGCGCTCCTCGTCGCTCCGGCTCATCGCTCGGCTCCTTCCGCGGGCGGCCGCACCTCGCGCGGGGTCACCACCCGCACCTTGACCATCAGGTTCCCGGGCCCGCCGCCCCGCCGGCTCGGCAGGCCGTAGCCCTGGATCCTGAACCGCTGCCCGCTCTGCGTGCCCGGCTTCAGCTTCAGCGGCCGCGTCCCGCGCAGCGTGGGCACCGGCACCTCCGCGCCGAGCACGGCCTCGGACAAGCTGATCGGCACCTCGCACTCCAGGTCTTCGCCGCGGCGGACGAAGAAAGGGTGCTCGCGGACGCTCACCCGCAGGAGCAGGTCGCCGTCGCCGCCGGGCCCCCGACCACCCTTGCCGCGCACGCGGAGCACCGCCTCGTCCTCCACGCCGGCAGGGATCACCAGCCCGCGGAGGGTCTCCTGCCGCCGCGCTACGCCGCGACCGTGGCAAGTGCGGCAGCCCCGGCCCGCGCCGTCGACGCCGCTCCCGCCGCAGGCGGTGCAGGCGTCGTCGAGGTTCACCGTGATATCGCGCGTGGCGCCGGCGTCCACCTCTTCGAGGCTGACGCTGAGCCCCACCTCCACGTCCTGCCCGCGCGGCGGCGGTGGCGGCTGGAACCCGGCGCCGCCCTGCCGCCGGCCGTGTCCGCCGAACAGCCCGCCGAGCAGATCGGAGAAGATCCCGGAGGTGTCCGCGCTGCCCGGCTCGCCGCCGAACTGGAACCGGAAGCCCGGCCCAGCCTGTCCGGCCTGCTC
>JACPDV010000031.1 GCA_016183835.1 Armatimonadota bacterium | reverse complement strand
GGTGCGGCCCACGTGCACGTCGCTGAGGCACAGCAAGGTCATGCGGCGATCCCCCCGCACGCCGCGTAGTGCGACCCGGCTTCCGCGTCAATTGCGTCGGTTGCGCCACCGGCTCCGAGTGAAGCGCCGCTGTCTCAGCGGCGCTCCACCGCCACGCCGGAGCCGCTGAGACAGCGGCGCTCCGAGTCATCGGCGACGCTCGCCGGCGGGCGCGCGGAAGGACCGCTCCGCCGCCGCCCGAACTCCGCGGCCATGATCGACCGCCTCCACAGCTTCGTCGGCGTCCTCGCCCTCCTGCTGGTGGCCTACGCCTTCTGCCCGCGCCGTTTGCGGCGGAGCATCTCGTGGAAGTGCGTGGTGTGGGGCATGGTCCTGCAGGTGCTCCTACGACGTGGTGGTGGCGCTGCTGGAGCACTCTGCGGAGGGCGCGCGGTTCGTCTTCGGCCCACTGGCCAAGCCGGACGTGCTGGGCAAGGCGCTGGGGCCGGAGAACTCGGTGATCTTCGCCTTCCAGTCCCTGGTGCCGACGATCATCTTCTTCGCCGCGCTGATGGCGGTGCTCTACCAGCTCGGCATCATGCAGCGCATCGTGCGGGTGGTGGCCAAGCTGGTCGTGCGGGTGATGGAGACCAGCGGCGCCGAAACGCTCTCGGCGGTGGGCAACGTCTTCCTCGGCATGGTCGAGGCGCCGCTGATGATCCGGCCCTACCTGGAGAAGCTCACCCGCTCCGAGCTGTTCTGCGTGATGGTCTGCGGCCTGTCCAACGTGGCCGGCACGGTGCTGGCGGTGTACGTGGGGTTCCTCCACGACGCCCTGCCCGACATCGCCGGGCACCTGATCACGATGAGCGTGATGTCGGCGCCCGCCGGGCTGCTGGTCGCCAAGCTGATGATCCCCGAGGACGGCGAGCCCGAGACGCGCGGCACGGTCGAGCTGCTCGACGAGCGGCCCTACCACAACATGATGGACGCCTTCACCGGCGGCGCGACGGAAGGTCTCCGGATCGGCGCCAGCGTGGTGGCGATGCTGATCGCAATGGTGGCGTTGGTGCACTTCGCCAACAGCGCGCTGGGCTGGCCGGCGCGCGTGCACAACGCGCACCTGCTGGCGCAGGTGGAGACGGTGCCGGGTGCGGAGCAACTGGCCGCGGGCGATGCCGCGGCGGTGCAGGCGGCGCTCGACGGCGCGGGCAAGCCCGGTCGCGCGTGGCAGCCGAGGACGTTCCAGCAGGCGGCGGGCTGGCTCTTCCGGCCGCTGGCCTGGTGCCTCGGCGTGCCCCGGCACGACCTGGTGCCGGTCAGCCAGCTCCTCGGCGAACGGACCGTGCTCAACGAGTTCATCGCCTACCTGGACATGGCGGACATGCTGAAGAAGGACAAGGATGCCCTCACCGAGCGCGGGAAGATCCTGACCAGCTACGCGCTCTGCGCGTTCGCCAACTTCGGCTCGGTGGCGATCATGATCGGCGGCATCGCCGCGATGGTCCCGACCCGCCGCCGCGAGCTGGCCGAGCTCGGGATCCCCAGCCTGATCGGCGGGACGCTGGCGGCGTGCCTGACGGCGTGCGTCGTCGGAGTCCTGATCTGACGCGGCGCATCGGCGGCACGACCGGCTCCGTAGGGGCGACCGGCAGGTCGCCCGTCCGAGCCGCGCCGACCTGCCCGCGCCCACACCGGTGTAGCTCGGAGCCTGGCGCGGGCGACCTGCCGGTCGCCCCTACCAGGGGTCCCCACCGAGGAGCAGCGGAATGAGATCGCATTGCTTCGGCCTGCTGGCCTTGGCTTTCCCCGCCCTCGCCGGTCCTGGCGGGACCTACGACGCGTGGCTGCAGCACCGCGACAGCGTGCTGAAGCGGCCCGGCCTCCTGCGCTGCTACACCTTCGAGGGCGCCATCGACGCCGGCCGGCCCATCCCCAACCTCGCCGGCAACGAGGGCGCACTGACGTACACCGTGGTCGGCCTGGCCGGTGCGCCCGAGGAGACTCTCACCGCCGTGGAGGGCCGCTGGCCGCGCAAGGCCGCCGTGCGGCTCGACCGCGGCGTGCTCCAGACCGCCCAGTTCCCGGTCGGCCCGAACGGTTTTACCGCCGAAGTCTGGTTCCGGCAGAACGGCCGCGGCTCGCTTTCGGGCAACAACGCCAACAACGACGGCACCATCATCTCCCAGGGCAACGGCTACTGGGACGGCTGGCGCGTCACCGCCTCCTTCCAGTCCCACGACCTCGGCTTCGAGCTGGGCCGGCCGGCGCCGCTCAACTCCACCGGGCTTCGGGGCGGCAACCTGCCCGCCGAGGGAATCTGGCACCACCTCGCGGCCATGTGGGACGGCAAGGAGATGCGGCTCTACCTCAACGGGCTGCTGCTCCGCGCAGCGCCGTATGCCGGACCGTACTACGGCGGCGGACCGCCGTTCCACCTGGGCTTCGCGGACGCCGGCTGGGGCTCGATGAAGCTCGATATCGACGAGGTGACCCTCTACGACCACGCCCTCAGCGCCACCGAAATCCTCACCGACGCTCACTTCTACGCCCCCCTGCCCATCGCCTACCGGCAGCACGTGGAGGCCGGCGCCGCGGCCTACGACCAGCAGGACTGGAAGACCGCCGCCGCGGAGTACAAGGCCGCCGCCGGGCTGCCGGCGCTGGATCCCGACCTGGCCGCCACCGCGCGGCTGCGGCTGGGCGAATGCCTGATGGCTCAGAACCAGAGCCGCGCCGCCGTGCCGGTGCTCGCCGCCGTGATGAACGGCGTCGAGGTGGCCGACCGGCATCGGCGCGCCGCCCTCGCCCCGCTCCTCCAGCTTGCCCGGAATGCCGCCGACGCCGTCCCGGCGGACCTCTTCGAGCAGTTCCTGGCGCTGCCCGACCTGCCCGCCGCCGACCGTTCCCTGGCCCGCCTCAGCCTCGCCCGCGCGCTCCGCCAGGCCGGCCGCACCCAGGCGGCGAGAGAGCAGTACGACAAGCTCATGCAAGACCCCGACACCACCCCACGCCAGAAGCTCGACGTGCGTCTCGAGCAGGCCCACGCGCTGCGCGAGGGCAAGCAGCTCGCCGCTGCCCGGCAGGCCTACGCCGCCCTGACCGCCGAGCCCGGCGTCACCCCCGGCTTCCGCAGCTACCTGCGGCTCCTCGCCGCCGGCACGTTCCTCAGCCAGAAGGACTGGTCCGGCGCCAAGGCGGCGTTCACGGCGCTCTTGGCCGAGCCCGACCTGCCTGCCAGCTTCCGCCTCGAGGCCGCGGAGCGGGTGGATGAGATCGCCCGCCTCGCCGCCGGGAAGCCGGCGCGCGACGCGGCGGCCTCGCGGGTGCGGCTCCCTGCGGCGCCGCCGCCGGGCGCGGAGCTGTTCGTCGCGCCGGGCGGCAGCGACTCCGCGGCCGGCACCGCGCAACGCCCGCTGGCCAGCTTCGCCGGGGCGGTGGCCGCCGTCCGTCGGATCCGTGCCAAGGGCTGGCCGGCCGGCGGCGTGGCGGTCACCTTCCAGGCGGGGGAGTACCCCATCACGGAGACCGTGAAGCTCGGCGCCGACGACGGCGGCCAGCCCGGTGCTCCGCTGACCTTTCGGTCGGCGCCGGGGCAGGCGGTGCGCTTCAGCGGCGGCCGGCGGCTGAGCGGCTTCGCCGCCGTGACCGACCCGGCGGTGCTCGCCCGGCTGCCCGAGGAGGCGCGCGGCAAGGTGCTCCAGGTTGACTTGCGGGCGCTCGGCATCACGGACTACGGCACCCTCCAGCCGCACGGCTTCGGGTTCGACGCGGCGCCGGTGGCCGAGCTGTTCTGGAACGGCGCGGCGCTGCACCTCGCCCGCTGGCCGAACGACGGGTGGGAGACCACGGGGAACCTGGTGGAGGACAAGAACGCCGCCGGTGGGTTCACCTTCGAGTTCGCCGGCGACCGCCCGGCGCGCTGGGCCGAGGCAAAAGACGGCTGGGTCTACGGCTACTGGAAGTGGCGCTGGGCCGACAGCGGCGTGCCGATCCACGCGGTGGACGCGGCGAACCACCGTCTCGCGACCGGCGTGCGGCAGGGCTACGGCGCCGGCCCCGGCATGCCGTGGTACGCCTACAACCTGCTCGACGAGCTGGACTCCCCGGGCGAGTGGTACCTCGACCGCCCTGCCGGGATTCTCTACGTCTACCCGCCGAGCGACCCGGCCAAGGCGACGGCCACGCTGTCAGTGCTCGGCGCGCCGTTCCTGGTGGCCGAGGGACTCGGCGACCTGCGGCTGGAGCGGCTGGTGCTCGAGGCCGGCCGGGCCGACGGGATCGTTCTGCGTGACTGCCGGGCGTGCCTGGTCGCGGGGTGCACCGTGAGGATGCTCGGCGGCACGGCGGTGACGGTGGATGGCGGGACCGCTTGCGGTGTCTTCGGCTGCGACCTGCGATGCCTCGGCCGCGGCGGGACCTCCATCAAAGGCGGCGACCGGAAGACCCTCACGCCGAGTGGCCACTTCGTCGAGAACTGCGACGTGGCCGACTTCTCCCGCTGGGACCGCACCTACACGCCGGCGGTGTGGACCGACGGTGTAGGCACGCGCATCGCGCACAACCAGTTCCACGACTCGCCCGGCCACGCCATGCGGATCGAGGGCAATGAGCACCACATCGAGTACAACGACATCCACGACGTGGTCTACGAGACGGACGATCAGGGCGGGCTGGACATGTTCTACAACCCGACCTACCGCGGCGTGGTGATCCGCCACAACTTCTGGCACCACAACGGCGACGGCACGCACCGGCTGATGCGCGCGGGGATCCGCCTCGACGACGCCATCTGCGGCGTGACCATCTATGGCAACGTGTTCTACAAAAGCTCCGACGGCTACTTCGGCGCCGTGCAGATCCACGGCGGCAAGGACAACCTGATCGACAACAACCTGTTCATCGGCTGCCGCTACGCCGTGAGCTTCTCGCCCTTGGGCGCGGGTCGGTGGGCTCAGTACGTGGCGGGCGACCAGGTCAAGAAGCAGACCACCGAGGACGTGGACATCAGCCGTCCGCCGTACAGCTTGCGCTACCCCGAGCTGGCGCACCTGGCGGCGGGCTGCGACATCAACCACCTGTGGCGCAACGTGGTCTACGACTGCGGCGAGCTCATGACCCGGCAGGTGGCGGGCGAGGACCTGATCGACAACCTGGTGACCGGGCAGGACCCGGGCTTCGCCGACGCCGCAGAGCTCGATTTCGACCTGAAGCCCACCTCACCGGTGTTCGTGCGGCTCGGCTTCCGGCCGATCCCGTTCGGCGAGATCGGGCTGTACCGGCACCCGCTGCGGGCAAGTTGGCCGGTGGTCAACCCGGCCGGGAGTCACTACCGCGAGCCGTGAGCCGGGCGCGACGCGGTCCGGGCAGTGGGCGCGTAGCCCAGCATCTGGTCGATGGTGACGAACTCGAAGCCACGTCGGCGCAGGTCCGTGATCAGCTTGGGGAGGATCTTGAGGGTCACCGGCGGCCCGTCGTGGAGCAGAATGATGCCGCCGTTGCGCGCCCAGCGCCGGGTGTCGGCGGCGAGCTTGGCGGCGGGCGGGTTGGCGTAGTCGCCGGGGTCGTCGGTCCACAGGCAGATGGTGTAGCCGAGCGCCTCGCTGACCTCGGCGACCCGATCGTTGTAGTCGCCGCCGGGCGGGCGGAAGAGGTGGGGCGCGCGCCCGGTGATGCTTTGTACCACCTCGCCACAGGCGCTGATCTCGGCGGCCACCTGGGTGGCGGGGATCTTGACCAGGTTGACGTGGTGGTAGGTGTGGTTGGCGATCACGTGCCCGGCCGCCAGCTCGGCGCGCACCAGCTCGGGATGCCGTTCGCACATCTCGCCGACGACGAAGAAGGTGGCTTTGACCTTGTACTTGGCGAGCAGGGCGAGGAGCTTGGGCGTGAAGGCGGGGTGCGGGCCGTCGTCGAAGGTCAGGGCGATCTGCTTCTTGCGGTAGTCGCCGTGGAGCAGCTTGGAGCGCTGGATCCCGCGGCGCAGCTCACGGTCGTTCTGCGCGAGGATCTGGGCCACCGTGCGGTAGGCCTTCTCGCGGGCCTGCTCCCAATAGGGGTCGGTGCCCTGGAAGCCGGCGTCGGCCGGCGGGTCGCTCGCCGGGAGGACGGCGGCCGAGAGCGAGCCCACGCCGCGCGAGCTGCTGAACAGGCCGCAGCCGATCAGCCCGAGCGCGCAGACCAGCGTCACCGGAGCCACCAACCGGGATCGTTTGCGGAACACACCCACCTCCACCGCTAGACCCGCAGGAAGATGTGCCTGCGGTAGAGCATCCAGAGTATCAGCCACCACACGGAGATGTAAAGCCCGGTGTAGAGCCAGCCGCCCCACCAGCGTCCGGCGAAGGTGAAGCAGGTGTGCTGCAGCGCCATGCCGAGGGCCAGGTGCGAGCCGTCGGGCATGCGCCACGACCATTCGCGCAGGAAGTAGTCCTTGGCGAGGATCGGCGCCACGTAGGCGGCGATGGCGTTGCTGCCGAAGACCACCAACGGGAAGGCCCACTTGCGGGCGCCCTGGATGTCGATCAGCAGGTAGAACAGCGCCAGCACGAGCGCCGCCCAGCCGGCGGTGCAGGCCACGTAGGACGACGTCCAGTAGGCCTTGCTGAAGGGCAGCACGTGGCTCCACAGCGCGCCCAGACCCGGCAGCCCCACCCCGCCCAGCGCCAGGTAGGCCACCGGCTGGTAGGCATGCTCGCGCGGGTGCTCCAGCAACAGATCGCCCGCCAGCGTGCCCATCAAGACCAGCGCCGTGGCCGGCACCACGCTGAGCAGACCGTTGAGGTGGACGGCGCTGAGGTAGGCGTCGTTGATGTGCTGGGCGATGTTGTGCTCGCCGGTGATGATGCCCGCGCCGCGGCCGGGGATGGGCAGGTAGCGCAGCGCCAGCCAGTAGCCCACGAGCATCGCCGCCGACAGGACTCCCCTGCGGAACGCCGGCAGCTCGGCCAGCATCGCCGCACCCAAGTAGGACAGTCCGATGAGCTGCAGCACGCCCAGGCCGAACACCGGCTGCTTGGCCTCGGCGGAGTCGAGCAGGCAGCCGAGGACGAAGAGCATGGCGGCCCGGGTCAGGATCCGCACGTCGTAGCGCACCGGCGACACACCCCGCCGGCGCGCCGAGGCCACGGAAAACGGGATCGCCACGCCGACGATGAAGAGGAACCAGGGCGTCACCAGATCGGCGAGATGGACGCCCTCGTTCCAGTCGGCGTGCGTCAGGAGCGGCGGCGTGCGCTCGTTCAGGACGAGGTTGTTGACCAGCAGCATGCAGAGGATGGTCAGCCCGCGGAAGGCGTCGAGCGACGCCAGCCGCGCTCCAGGCGCCGGGGGAGCCCCCGCGGACTCGTCCGGCGTTGCCCTCGCCTCGGCCGGCAGCGGTATGGCGCCGCCCTCGTCCGGCAGTAGCTCCGGCCTCATCTCGCACCCGACCGCGGGCGAGCCGCCGTGCTCCCCGCTCCCTTTCTTGCAACTTGCCGGTTGCGACGCAAGTTCCGCGCGCGCGGTTCGCGCAAGGGATCCCGCCCGGCCGCCGCGAAACCACCCGGCGCACCGGAGCCCGCCATGCCGTGTCGCCCGCTCGCCGTGTTGGCGTTCGCCGCGCTGCTCCAGGCCGCGCCTGCTGAGCGCGTGGTCGACCCGCTCTCGGCCGGCACCGGCTGGATCCTCGGCGGCGAGCGGATCAACTACGTCCTCGGCCGCAGCGCCGTGGCGGTCTCGGGCGAGCAGACCTACGCCGGCCGGCCCACGTTCAAGCTGACCTACGACTTCGACGAGCGGCAGCGCTCCTACCTCTCCTGGTACCACACCGGCCCGCCCATCGCCGGTACCTGCGATCAGCTCTCGTTCCAGCTCTTCGGCGACAACTCGGGCTGCCGGCTGCGACTCTCGCTCGAAGACGCCACCGGGCGCTGGTTCGGCCGCGACGTGGGCGGCATCGACTGGACCGGCTGGAAGCAGGTGACCGTGCCGGTGGGCGACGGCGAGGGCTGGACCGCGCTCCTCCGCACCGGAGAGGAGCGGCGCCCGCCGCTCCATCCTGTGGACCTGCGCCAGGTGGCGGTCGCCCGCGCTCGGCCGGACCAGCCGAGCGGCGCGGTGTGGCTGGCCGACCTGCGCGCCGTGGGAGAAGTGCTCCCGGCGGACCTGGTCACGGCCGTCGTGGACACCGGCCGGCCGGCCAACCTGTTCGACCGGGGTGAGACGCCCACCCTCCACGTCCGACTCGCCAACCCCGGCGACGAGCCCGTCACCGGCCGCCTCAGCGCACGCATCGTCGACTACTTCGGCGCTGCGGCCGAGCTGCCCGCCGGGCCGGTGGTGCTCCCGCCCCGTGGCACCTACAACACCGTGCTCAGGTATCCCACCGACCGGCTCGGCACCTACGACGTGACCGTTCTCCTCACGACCGGCGGGAGATCCCGCCAGTGGCCGGCGCACTTCGCCCTCACCAGCCCGCTCCCCGAACGCACCGGCGGCCCGAACGCGCGGCTCGGCTGCTGCGCCAATCTGGACGGCTTCAGCGCCGAGGAGCTGCCCACGGCGCTCCGGCTCAACCGCGACACCGGCTTCCAGTGGGCGCGCATGGGCTTCGACTGGGGCGGGATCAACCCCGCACCCGGGGTGTTCTGCTGGGACGGCCCGCCGCGTGTGGACGGGCCGGTCGGCCGCGCCGTGTCGCTCCTCGGCGGCGCCCTCGAGGTGCCGCACCGGCCCGAACTGGATTGCCCCGGCGGCCTGACGGTTGCCTTCTGGGCTCGCGTCGACGGCGCCAACGGCACCTGGCAGTGGCCCGCCGCCAAGCTCGGCGCGGCCGAGAACGACCGCGCCTACGGGGTCTTCTTCAACCGCGAGAACGGCGTGTTCCACTTCAGCGCCGGCTACGCCAAGCACCCCGAGGTGGGCCACACCGACCTCTCCAGCGGTGTCTCGGCGTGGGACGGCAAGTGGCACCACTACGCCGCCACCTACTCGCCCGACGAGCAGCGGGTGGCGCTCTATGTGGACGGCGCACTGGCCAAGGCGCACCCCCTCGACGGCGGCGCGCTGCGGGCCAACAGCGGGCCGCTCCTGGTCGGCAGCTCGTTCCCCGGCGACCTGGACGAGTTGCAGCTCTACGACCGCGCCCTCGCCGTCGAGCAGGTCCAGGCGCTGGCCGGCAAGGGCGAGCCGTCGAGCGAGGGGCTGGTCGCGGGCTGGACCTTCGACGACCCGGCGGGCGACTTCCGGGACCGCTCGGGCCACGGCCTCGACCTCGCCGCCGCCGAGCCCGCGGCGCGGCTGGCGCGGGTCGGCCTGGAGCACGGCATCCGCACGCTGGGTATCCTCGGCTTTCCGCCCGCCTGGGCCTCCACTGCCCCGCCGGGCGCCGCGCGGCCGTGGGTCCACGCGCCCAAGCTCGATGCCTGGGCCGCGTACGTCGAGAACACCGTCCGCCACTACCGCGGCCTGGTGGACCACTGGGAGATCTGGCACGAGCCCAACATCAGCGTCCTCTGGGAGCCCAAGCCGGACGCCGCCGCGTACTTCGAGGTGCAGAAGGTGGCCTACGCCGCAGCCAAACGCGGCAACTCGCGATGCACCGTCCTCGCGCCCGGCCTGGCCGGACCGTTCGACGACTCGATGGGCTTCCTCGACGACCTGCTGCGCCTCGGCGGCGCACGCTATTGCGATGCGCTCAGCATCCACCCTTACCGCCAGTCCACGCCCGAGGGCAGTGGCCTCGTGCGCCAGCTCGAGCACAGCGCGGCGCTCGCCCGGGCCAACGGCGGCGAACGGCCGATCTGGTACACCGAGGACTGCTGGACCACCCAGATCCCGGGCGGTTCCACCGAGGCGCGCCAGGCCAGGCTGCGCGCCCGCGCCTGGGTCCTCTCGCTGGCCAGCGGCAAGGTCGACAAGCTGATCTGGTTCAGGCTCCACGACAACGGGCCGGACCGCTTCTACACCGAGCACAACTACGGCATCTGCTACGCCGACCTGACGCCGAAGCCCGCCTGGTTCTCCCACCGCACGGTGGCGGAGCTGCTCGCCGGCGCACGGCCGGAGGGCGACTGGTCGGTGCCGGGCGAATGCTGGGGCCGCACCTTCCGGACCACCCGCGACCGGCTGGCGGCGCTGTGGCGCGAAGATGGCTCCGGCGCCGTCGCCCTCGGCACCGGCAAGAAGGCTGTGACGGTCGTGGATCTGCTGGGCAACGAGACGCGGGTGACCGCGCGCGACGGCGTGGTGTTCGTCGACCTGTCGGAGTCGATGACCTGGGTGCGGGGGCTCGATCCCGGCGCGCGGCTGCTCGACCTCCCGCTCCACGTGGCGGCCGGCCCGGCGGCGCCCGGCGCGGAGGTGGCGCTCACCCTCACGCTCGGCCTGGCCGCACACCGTGGCCCGGCGCCGGAGCTGACGGTGACGCCGGCCGCGCCGCTGACCCTTGCCGCGCCGCCCGCGTGGCGCGCCGGCTCGAAATTCGACCCGAAACGCGCAGTGACCGGCCTTCGCATGGCCGAGGCGCGCGTGAAGGTGCCCGCCGACGCCGCGCCGGGGTTCTTCCCGGTGACCGTAGAGGCGACGCACAGCGGCCGAACGTTCCGGCAGGAGCTGCGGCTGGCGGTCCACGCGGCGCAGCCCGATGCCGGCCCGGTGGGGCTGTGGCACCTGGACGAGGGGCAGGGTACGCGGATCGCCGACGGCTCCGGCAACGGATCCGACGGCACAGTGGACACGCCGCAGTGGGTGGACGGGCGGCAAGGCAAGGCGCTGGCGTTCGACGGCACGCACATCGCGGTCATCCGCGATGCGCCGACGCTGAACCTCCGCGACGAGGTAACCATCGCGTTCTGGCTCAAGCTCACCGGGGAGACCGGAACCTGGCAGTTCCCGGTGACGAAGTACTTCCAGGAGAACGTCCGGCGCAACTACGGCATCTACCTGGCGCGCGACACGCTGGCGGCATGCTGGTCGGCGAGCTACGAGCGCGGCACCTATCTGCACAACGACGTGGGCACCAGCAAGCCGCTCAACGACGGCCGGTGGCACCATCTGGCGGCGAGCTACTCGATGTTCGACGCGAAGGTGCGGATCTTCGTGGACGGCGAGTTGGCGAGCGAGCAGGGTGTGCCGTTCGGGGCGTTGGTCCTCACCACGGACCCGGTGCGGCTGGGCGTCGGGACGAAGGGGGTGATAGACGAAGTGGGCATCTGGCCGCGCGCGCTGACGGCGGAGGAGGTGGCGGCGCTGGCGCGATGAGGGCCGTCACGGCGTGGTAGAATGGGAGCATGTGTTCCTGCATGGAGGACGGCCATGGAGCTGACACTGACGGCCGACGAGGCCCTGATCGAGCGAGCGCGCGAATACGCCCGGGAGCACGGCACGACCCTGGATGAGCTGGTCGTCGAGTTCCTCTCGGGTCTGCGCGTGTGGACTCAGGAGGAGCGCGAGGCGGCGGCCGAGGAGTTCGTTCGGCTGGCGCGCGCGACCGCTTCTGTGCCGGAGGACGCCGGCCAGGTAGCCCGCGAGGCGGCCGTCGCCGAGCTTCGGCGCATCTGGCGCGAGCATCCCGGCAATCCAGATCCCGATTGGCGGTGGAACCGCGAGGAATGCCACGAGCGGGGCGCCGGTGGGCCGACGTGAGCAAGCCGTTCGTCGACACGAACGTGATCGTGTACGCCAACGACCCACGCGCGGAGCTGGTGCACACAGGCGGTGGTGTCGTCTCGACGCATGTCCTTTGCGAGTTCTCGAGCGCGGCCCTCACCAAGCTGAGGCAGCCGGTCGACGAGGTACTCCGCCACGTGGCAGCATTGGAGCGCCTCACCATCGTCGTTCTGACACCGGCAATCATCCTCCGCGGTGTAGAGCTCAGCGGGATCTACCGCATTAGCTTCTGGGACGCCTGTATCCTCGCCGCCGCCGAGTTCGCGGAGTGTGATCTGGTCTACTCGGAAGACCTCAACCCCGGCCAGCTCTACGCCGGCATCCCGGTGGTCAACCCCTTCACCTCTCGTTGACACTAATCGGACCCAGTCGTACGATGAACCCTCCACCGAGGAGGATCTCCCCATGGCCGAGTCGTTGACCCCCGATTTCGCCAAGGGCGGCGGGCTTGTGACGTGCATCACCCAGGACGCTGCCGACGGCACCATCCTGATGGTCGCCTTCATGAACGAAGAGGCCTGGCAGCGCACGCTCGAGACCCGCGTCGCCACCTACTGGTCCCGCTCGCGCAACGAGCTCTGGATCAAGGGGCAGTCGTCCGGCAATACCCAGGAAGTTCACGAGATCCGCCTCGACTGCGACCGCGACGCCGTGCTCCTCAAGGTCACCCAACACGGCGGGGCCGCCTGCCATACCGGCCATCGGAGCTGTTTCTACCGCGTTCTCGCCGACGACGGCTTCGTCGTCGACGGCGAGCCGCTCTTCGACCCCGCCAAGGTGTACGGATCATGAGCCTGATCAAGCTCGGCATCCCCAAAGGCAGCCTCGAGGAAGCCACCATCGACCTGTTCCGCCGCGCCGGCTGGAGCATCCGCTCCAGCTCGCGCAACTACTTCCCCAACATCGACGACGACGACATCGAGTGCAGCCTGATCCGCGCCCAGGAGATGGCCCGCTATGTCGCCCAGGGCACGCTCGACTGCGGCCTCACCGGGCTCGACTGGATCATCGAGACCGAGTCCGACGTGCACGAGGTGGCCGACCTGATCTACTCGAAGGTCTCGGCGCGCAAGGCCAAGTGGGTGCTCGCAGTGCGCGGCGACTCGGCCTACCAGCGGCTCGAAGACCTCGACGGCGCGCGCATCAGCACCGAGCTGGTGTCGTTCACGAAGCGCTATTTCGCCGAGCGCGGGTTGAGCGTGGACGTCGAGTTCTCGTGGGGCGCCACCGAGGCGAAGGTGGCCGAGGGGCTGGTGGACGCCATCGTCGAGGTGACCGAGACCGGCTCCACCATCCGCGCCCACGGGCTGAAGATCATCCACACGCTGCTGGAAACCAACACCAAGCTGGTGGCCAACCACGCCGCCTGGGCCGACCCCGACAAGCGGCGCAAGATCGAGCACATCGCCATGCTGCTCCAGGGCGCGCTCGACGCCGAGGGGATGGT
>JACPDV010000430.1 GCA_016183835.1 Armatimonadota bacterium | reverse complement strand
GCTCCGCCGAGCCGGGTGATGGGCACGCCCGCCGGGTCGCTCACCGTCAGCTCCACCAACCAGTTCCCGGTCAGACGCCGGCCCGTCGCCCGTTCCGGCGCCACGGAGTAACGCAGCGTCTCGCCCGGCCGGACCGTGGGCGTCTCGACCCGCAGCGAGAGCATCTTCGGCAGCGCGGGGTAAACGCCCACCGCCCACGCGCCACGGCCGGGCACTCGGTGCTCGAGCCGCAGCGTCCGGTCGGCCCGCATGGCGCCGGGCACCGGCCGGCCGGTGGCCAGGTCGATCACCACGCCCGGCCCGGGGCACGGCCACGGCAGACTGAGCCGCACCGCCTGCGCCTCCGGCTGGTGGTTGACCACGAACACGCCCGCGCAGTCCCGGCCGTAGCGCACGCCCACATCGGTCTGCAGCTCGTTGGCGGTGACCCGGATCGCCGGCGTCACTCCGGCCCGGCCCAGGTCGCGGCGCAGCGTCGCCACGAGCCCGCGCCACACGTCCGGCGTGGCATCCTCCACCACGCCACGCGCCTGCGCCTCGAAGTCACCATCCCAGCGGATCACCTGACCCTCACCGAAAGCACCGAAGCCGGTCGGCCAGCCATCGGGCGACTCGAGCTTCCGCCCGGCCTCGTCGGTCTCGGGCAGGCGGTCAGAGAGCAGGGCACCGCCCTGCCGCACGTAGTCCGTGACGCTCGTCCAGGCGGCCCGGCTGAGGGTGCGCACGCCGAACAGGCAGGCCAGCTTCGCCGTCCCCGGCCAACTGCCCTGGCCGCCGAGAAAGCTCTCGGGCACCACGTCCGCCTCGCCCAGCGCCAGGGTCAAGAGCGCCAGGCCGTAGCGCGGCACGGCGTAGCCGTTGTGGACGATCTGCTGGGTCTCGGGAAGGACCAGGATGGCCGCTGCCTGCCCGCGGTGCCAACGGGTGAGGAGCGGCCCGAGCCGCCGGATCGCGCGAAGCGCCTCGCCTGCCTGGTGCCACCGCTCCGGCCGGCAGCCGCTCCCGGTGCCGTGGTTGACCAGGATGAAGCTGTTCAGGTAGTCCGCGCCCGCTGTCACCGCCGTCCAGGCACACTCTGCCGTCGCTGCGACGGGGTTCTGCTGGTAGGGGTAGTTCCGGTCGTCCAGCTCCGCGTAGAACCCCCACGGCCGTCCCGTGTAGGTGCTCAACGCCCGGCTCTCGGCGAAGCACCAGTTGGCCTGCACGAACCGCAGCCGGTCCGACGCCGGGTAGAAGTAGGGGTACACGTCGAAGTCGAAGCGGTCGGCCTGCCGGGTCCAGCGCACCGGATCCTGGTAGTAGTCGATGGGCCGGCACGACCCGTAGCCGCCGGAATCGTAGGTCACGCACAGATCCCACGGCGCCTTGGCCTCCTGCTTCAGCTTCCGCCCGGTGGCGAAGTCGCGCTCCAGGCAGGCGCTGACGAACCGTGCGTGGGCCAGCCGCGCCGCCGGGTCGTCGCCCACCCCCTTGCGCTCGACGTGCGGCCGCCCGGTCTCCCGCTCGAACGCCGCCCGCTCCACCTCGCTCCCGCTCAAGTTCGCCGGCGTCATCGACGGCTCGTCGTAGAACTTCACCGACAACAGCCGCGGGCTGTAACGGGTCTGCTCGACTGCCGGCTCGAGCTTCTGCCGCAAGTACTCCCGGAACGCCGGGTCGTACGGACTCACCTCCCACGGCTTGTCCCGCCGGTAGGCCGTGAAGTCCGTGTATTCCAGGATGTTCGCCATCCCGCTCGCGCCGGCCACGCGCTCGGCCACGCCGCGCAACTGGTTGGCCAGGTCGCCCCGCGCGTATTGCCCCAGGCCGCCCATCGCGATGGTGTTGAAGCCGTGGGCGCGCACGTCGTCCACCAGCGCCGCGACCGTGGCCTCGTCGGCCCAGTGGTCGCCGCCGTTGACCGGCAGGTAGCTGATCAGCGGGAAGAAGTCGGCCCTGCGGAGCCGATCCACCACCACGCCAGTCAGCACCTCCCGCGGCGGCCGGCCGGGCCATTCCACCGTCACCCGCAGCGGCCCGTCGCGCAGCTCAGGCAGCGTGCCGTCGAAGTGCACTTCGGCCGCAGCCGGGGCGTTGGCGTGCCACACTTCGCCGCGGCGACCCAGCATCCGAGCAGTGACCTCGCCCTCCACGCCGTCGAGCTTCAGGTCGATGCCGAAGGGCGAGCCGGGCGCGAAGGCCGACCGGTCGTAGCGCCAACGCGCCGAGCGCAGCTTGTCCGCGGGCTTCGCCTCCGCCGCGGGCATCGGCGGCAGCTCGCGCCCCGCCAGCCAGGCCAAGAGCCGCGCGGCGAATGGCCCCCACGCGGCGTTCATCAGGAAGCTGCCCACGGCCGGCTGCGCCCAGGTGTTGAGCAGCAACACCCGCCCGCGCCCCGCCTGCCCGGCCACCAGCAGGGGCTTCCCGCCGGCGGTCAGCAGTAGCGTGGCGCCCGGCTTCGGCGTCACCTGCATGACCTGCCGCACCGTGCCGAGCGCCGCCGGGTCGAGCCCCGCCACGAGCGGGTGCGCACCGGCCGAGGAGGGTGCGGCATTGGCACTGATCGGCCCGTCGCCGCGGCGGTAGGTCACGGGCAGCAGGTCGAGGAACGCCGGCGGGTGGCGGTGCGCCGTGCCCAGGCTGTTCGGGCCGGAGCCGACGAGCAGCCCCACGCCGCTGTGTACGGCGTCGGCCAGCCAGCGAGTCTGCTCCGGAGTGAAGACCCAGGGGTCCACATCGCCGAGCACCACCACATCGTACCGGAGGAGCTCCGCACGCGACTTCGGGAACTCCCAGATGGGAAAGTGCAGCCCGCGGAACGGGCCGGTCGTCACCCGCGCGGATGCGTCAAGGCGCCTCGCCGCGGCCCCGAACCGGTACCAGCCGTCGCCGTTGACGTGGATGTCCAGCACGCCGAGCCGGCGGTCGGGCGTGCGGGGCGACGGTTGCGGCGTGTACGTCTCCTCCGCCGCGCTCTCCTCGCAGTCGAAGCGGATGTCGCTCAGCCACAGGGCGCCGCGGGCGTTGACCTCGTCCTGGTCGTCGAGGCGGAAGGTGAGCTGGATCACGGCCGCCTCGGCGGCGGACGAGAGCAGGGCGTTGTAGACGTTGACCACGCGACTGCCGAGCAGGCCGGCGTCCACGACGGTACCGATCCAGCGGCCAACCGGGTAGCCGCCGTCGATCCGCGGCACCGGGAAGTCGGTGAACTCGGTGGGCGAGGTGCGGAGGCGGATCAGGAAGCCGTTGAGCTCGAGCGGGGCCCGGGCCAGGCCGGCGGGCTCGGCCAGCTCCCAGCGATAGCGGAAACTCACCCGGCGGATGGGCAGGCGCAGCAGGGGCGGGTCGAGGTTGCGGGTGATCCAGATCGGCTCGCTGGCGGCCGGGTTGCCGAAGCCGAAGGCGGCGCGGAGCACCGGCCGGCCGCCGTCGGCCTCGAGGCTGAGCCCCTGCCGGCCCTGCCCGCCCCGGTAGTACTCCGGGCTTGTGCTGGATTCCCAGCGGGTAAGATCCCCTGAAGTGAAGTCGTCGATCACCACCGTCCGCTCGGGCGGGCCGGCAAGGCAGAGCAACCCGGCGAGGGTGGAGAGGAGCATGAGCGGTCCTCCGCGAGTCTTCACCGGTGGCTTCCCGCCGTGCCCGGCCACCTCCTTCCCGGTCCAGACTGTCCCGGTTTGGAACACTTCGTCCCAAAGCGCCCCGCTCGGGTGCCCCGATCCGGGCGGTTCCGGGCGGTCAGGGGCTGGCAGGATGGTTGCGCTTGGAGCAGAATGACGAGGTGCGCGGACATGAGCGGGCAGATCCTCCTGGTGGACCACGAGAAGAACCGTGGGCGCCTCCTGCAGCGGCGGCTGGAGCGACACGGGTTCTCGGTCACCACGGTCGCCTCGCTGGACGAGGCGACCGAGTGCGCGCAGCTTCCGTCGCGCGTGCTGCTGGTGGATCTGGCGATGGTCTGCGGGCCCGAGCGGGACCGCATGGAGCGGGTGATGGCCCGCCTGCTGGGTCACGGTGCGTGGAGCTGCCCGGCTTGCGGGCGGCACTTGGTGGAGACGGCGCCCGGAGCGGGCGAGTTGGCTTGCTGTGGATCACCGATGCGGCGCAGTCAGCCGCTGGAGCTGGTCGAAAGGGAGTTGGACGATGCCGGTGCTACCGCTGTCCCCGACGTTGCTTGAGCGGCTGCCACAACGCGAGTTCGAGGGTCTCTCGCGGCGCTATCGCGCCCACCTGGAGCGCGCCGCCCTGGCGCTGACCGGTGACGTCGACGACGCCGAGGACCTGGTGCAGGACACACTGATCCGCGCCTACCGCTACTTCCGCAACTTCGAGCAGGGCACCAACTTCCGCGCCTGGGTGTTGCGCATCCTGCACAACACCCACATCAGCCGCTACCGCCACGCCAAGCGGACCAGCGAGCAGGTGGCCTGGGACGACGTAGCCGAGCACGGCGAAGACCGCATGGAGGAAGGCGCCGCCGACCCCCGCAGCGAGCCGGGGTTCGAGCTCCTCGCCCGGCTGCCCGATGAGGAGGTGCAGGTGGCCCTCGAGAGCCTCCCCGAGAGCTTCCGGGTGGTGGTCGAGCTGGCCGACCTCAACGACTACAGCTACGCCGAGATCGGCCGGGTCCTGAGGCTCCCCATCGGCACGGTGCGCTCGCGGCTCTTCCGCGCGCGGCAGCGGCTGCGCCAGATCCTGGCGCCCTATGCCCTGCGCGAGGGCTTCCTCCGGCCGGAGGACCTGGAGACAATCCTGCTCAGTGCGGCGTAGACCGCACGGGCAGCGGACATACGCGGACCCCACCGGCGCCGAAGCGGCCGGTGGGGTTCGGCTTTTTGGCGCTGCCCCAGGGCGAAATCAAAGTCGCGCCGGTCCCATGCTGTATGCACCCCCTCCTTGTCAAGGAGAGGGGGCCGGATCGCGCTGCCGACTTAGACTTTGACTTCGCCCTCGCGCTGCCCGACCGGACTTGCGGCACGCGGCCGCATCGGTTACGATCGTCTGAAGAAGCGCGTCCACCCGGGCGTTGGACACTCGACGCCGGGGGAGGAGACAACCATGTACCGATGGGGACGATTGGCGACCGCTCTGCTGAGCGCCTTGGCACTGTCGACGATGGTGGCTTGCGGCGGCGGCACGCCGGGCTCGAACCCGCCGCCGGGCGGCACCGGACGGATCGAGGGCAACCTCGGGCCGGAGGCCAACGGCGCCACGGTGCGGATCGAGGGCACCGACCTCACCAGCCGCGTGGGGCCGGACGGAACGTTCGTGGTGAACGGGGTCCCGCCGGGCGAGTACACCGTGTCGGTGTGCAACGCCGGCACCGGCCAGGGCGCCACCGTGATGGTGCGCGTGCTGCCCGACGACACCACGGTGATCCCGCCCGTGGACCTGGCGCCGACCGGGCAGATCACCGGCATCGTCAGCGCGCAACTCGCCAACGGGCTGCCGGGCGCGCCCATCGCCGGGGCCCGCGTGACCGCGCGCTGGACCCCGCTGTTCTACGAGTACGCCGCCGACGGCAGCGTGCCGCCGGGGATGGTGAACGAGGTCAACGCCGCCGGCGGAGCGCCCGGACGGCAAGCCGACAACAACGGTGACGCGGTGCAGCCGCCGCGCGTGGCCACCACCGACGCCAACGGCTCGTTTCTTATCCCCGGCGCCGTCCCGGGAGTGTACGTGGTGACGGTGGAGGCGGACGGGTTCGAGAACGGCGAGACGGGAACCTGGGTCGAGCCCGGCCGCACCGGCACGGCCGACGTGCAACTGGTGCGCATCGACCCGGACAACGCCTCGGTGAGCGGCATCGTCACCCAGACCCGCGAGGGCAGCCCGGAGCCCCTGGCGCAGGTGCTCGTGCAGCTCTGGCCGCGGTTCCCCTGGGTGGGCAACGGCGGCACGCCGCCCCCGCCCGGGCCGCTGGACCTGAACGGCATCGTCAAGCCGGGCGACGACCCGTGGACCGTGCCGCCGTTCTTCCGCGCCTACTCGGCGCTGTCCGATGAGCAGGGGCACTACCAGATCACCAACGTGGTGCCCGGCGACTACACCCTGGCGGTGTTCCGCTTCGGCTACCAGTCCGTGCAGCGCGACATCACCCTCGCGGCGCGCGAGCAGCGCGTGGAGAACGTCAACCTACAGTACATCCTCACCCACGTCACGGGCACCATCTTCGGTCGGCTCGAAAACGGCCAGGTCGCGCCCTTGGCGGGTGTGTGGGTGAACGGGTACACGGCGTCCATCCGGCCCGATGAGCCGCCGGTGGCTATCTTCGGCGCCACCGACCCGGCCAACGGCAGGCAGGATCGGCCCGGCATCCTGCCGCCCATCCCGCCCGATGGCGCCGCGATCACCGACGAGAACGGCCACTACGACGTGGCCGTGGAAGCCGGACACGTCTACCTCAACGCTTGGATGGACGGCTACAACAGCGCCTTCGTCGAGCTGAAGGTGGACGCAGGCGGCGCCACCGGCGTGGACATGATCCTCGAACCGTGGACCAGCCCCTACCCCATCGACTACGGCGGCGGGGTCGATGGCGGCGGTGGTGGTGCCGGCGGCAACGAGGGCGACGGAGGTCTCGGCGCGGCGTTGTGAGGAACGGTGTGCCGTGAGCAATGAGCGGTGAGCGGTGGGCCGGAGTGCCTGCCGCTCACGGCTCACTGACCGGCACGCGCGGGCCGCGGGCGGCGACCAGCACGAGCAGGGCCGCCACCAGTCCGGAGAGCGCCGCCGACTGCCGGGGCATCTCGCTGAGGGAGAGCGCCGCGCTGGCGCACAGGCCGCACACGGCGTAGATGAAGAGCACCGTGCTGAAGTCCGACCACCCGCCGGAGCGCAGCCGGTCGTGGATCTGGGTGGTGGCGTCCGCCTGCATCGGGCTGTCGCCCCGCAGCACCCGTCCCAGCACGACCTGAGCCAGGTTCACGATCGGCAGGCCCAGCACGATCAACGGCACCCCCACGGCGAACAGGTTCAAGCTCTTGGCCACGCTGCTCACCGAGAGCACGGCCAGCAGATAGCCCAGGAGGTGCGCTCCGCCGTCGCCCATGTAGATCCGGGCCGGCGGGAAGTTGTGCCGCAGGAACCCCAGCGTCGCGCCCACCATGGCCAGCGCCACCACCGCCGCGCCCGCCGCGGGCTTCGGCAGCGACAGGGCGATCATCGCCACCGCCGTGGTCACGATCAGCGCCACGCCACCCGCCAGCCCGTCGCGGCCGTCGAGGAAGTTGAAGGCGTTCGCCACGCCGACGATCCAGGTCAGCGTCACCAGCCAGGCCAGCCAGCCGGGCAGGTTCACGTAGCCGCCCGCCGGCACCGCGAACCCGCGGATCAGGACGCCGCCCCGGACCCACGCGCTGGCCGCCACGGGCACCAGGGCCGCGCCGAACTGCCACAGCAGCTTCACCACCGGCGGCAGCCCTTCGCGGCCGCTCTCGGCGTCGTGGAGGAGATCGTCGGTGAGGCCCATGGTGTGGACCAGCAGCGCCCCCACCAGCATCCCCACCAGGTCGGTGCTCCACCATCCCGACGGCCGGCTCGCCAGGCTGGCCGCCACCACCCCGGCAAAGAGGCCGGCCACGATCCCCACCCCACCCAGCCGCGGCACCTCCACCGCGTGGCTCTTGCGCCCGCCGCTGGGATCGACCAGGCCTCGCGTCACAGCCCACCGCAGGATGCGGGGGATGAGCCACAAGCTCACGCCCAGACTCACCGCCAGCGCCAGCACGTAACCTGTCATACTGGCTCCCACCGCACGTTCCCAACCACCAGGAGACGACCATGCTGGGTCACTACCGCGGCTGCATGCTCGGCCTGGCCATCGGCGACGCCCTCGGCGGCCCCACCGAGTTCCATTCCGCCGCCCAGATCCACCAACGGTGGGGACCCGCCGGGATCACCGATCTCGAAGGGTACCATAGCTTCCCCGCCGGCACCTTCACCGACGACACCCAGATGAGCCTCGCCGTGGCCCAAGCCCTGCTCGACGCCCCGGGCGACGGCCTCGACGCGGTGATGGCTGCCATGGCCGCCCGGTTCGTGGAGTGGTACGACTCGCCCGACAACAATCGCGCGCCGGGCAACACGTGCCTGGCCGCCTGCGCCCGGCTGAAGTCCGGCGCCGACTGGCGCCACAGCGGTGTGGCCCGCTCCAAGGGTTGCGGCGCCCCGATGCGCGCCGCGCCCATCGGACTGCGCTACCACGCGCAGCCGGACCGTCTCCTCGAGGTCGCTCGGGCGTCCAGCCTCATTACCCATGGGCATCCTTGCGCGCTGGCCGGCGCCGCCGCGGTGGCCCTGGCCGTCTCCCTGGCGTTAGACAAGCGCGAGCCGGCGGAGATCCTCGACACGCTGCTCGAGTGCTGCGCGCCGCTCAGCGACGAGTTCGTCCGCCACCTGGCCCGCGTGCCCCGAGCGCTCGAGCACGAGCCCGACGACGCCTTCCGCGTCCTCGGCGATGCCTGGGTGGCCGAGGAGGCCGTCGCGTGCGCGCTCTACTGCTTCCTACGCACGCCCGGCGACTATCGCGCCACCGTCTTGTGCGGCGCGAATGCGAATGGCGACAGTGACAGCATCGCCTGCATCGCCGGGGCGATCAGCGGCGCCTGGCTGGGTGAAGCGGCCATCCCCTAGGGCTGGCGGCGGCAGGTGGAGAAGG
>JACPDV010000429.1 GCA_016183835.1 Armatimonadota bacterium | reverse complement strand
CGGCTGGTCGTATGCTAGTCCATGCGGACAGACTGTGGCAAGAGGAAGACCCGGCCTCGGCCCGGTCCGCCCGTGGCCGCGTGGATGAGATCCACGCACGCAGCGCCGACCGCCCCTACTCCTCGCGTTGCGCCAGTTGCTGCAGCTCGTGCAGCTTGGTGATCGCCTCAATCGGCGTCAGCCGCATCACGTCCACCGCCCGCAGGGCGCCCAGCACCGGGTGCGGCCCGCGTTCGTCGAACAGCTTGAGCTGCACCGCCTGCACCGGCCGGGCCTCGCTGATCCCGTGCCCCCCGTCGCTCTGCCGCTCCAGCTCGCCCAGCACCTCCCGCGCGCGCTCGGTGACCCACACCGGCAGGCCAGCCAACCGGGCCACCTCGATCCCGTAGCTCCGGTCGGTGCCGCCCGGCTCGATGCGGTGCAAGAACAACACCCGCTCGCCTTCTTCCGCCACCGCCACGCGGTAGTTCCGCACCCGCTCCAGGCGCTGCTCCAGCTCGTTGAGGTAGTGGTAATGCGTCGCGAAGAGCGTCTTGGCACCGACCCGGTGCCGGTCGTGGAGGTACTCCACCACCGCCCAGGCGATGCTCAGCCCGTCGTAGGTGCTGGTCCCCCGGCCGATCTCGTCGAGCACCACCAGGCTGCGGCGCGTGGCGTTGTGCAGGATGTTGGCCGTCTCGGTCATCTCCACCATGAAGGTGCTCTGCCCCGTGGCCAGGTCGTCCTGCGCGCCGACGCGGGTGAAGATGCGGTCCACCGTGCCGATCTCCGCGCGCTCGGCCGGGACGAAGCTCCCGATCTGCGCCATCAGCACGATCAGCGCCACCTGGCGCAGGTACGTGCTCTTGCCCGCCATGTTCGGCCCGGTGACGATGTGGATCTGGCTTTGCTGCGTGTCCAGCTCGGTGTCGTTGGGCACGAACGAGCGCGCCGCCTGGGTCGCCTCGACGATGGGATGCCGCCCCGCCCGGATGGTCAGGCACTCGCCGTCGTTGACCGCCGGCCGCGTGAAGCCGCGCTGCGCGGCCACGTGCGCCAGCGCCGCGTACACATCCGCCTCGGCCAGCGCCCGCGCCGTGGCGAGCAGCGCCGGCGCGTGGTCGGCCACCGCCGCGCGCAGCTCGTTGAAGAGCTGCAGTTCGAGCGCGGACAAGCGCTCCTCGGCGGCCAGGATGCGGGTCTCCCACTCCTTCAGCTCGGGAGTGATGTAGCGCTCGCCGTTGGCCAGGGTCTGCTTGCGCTGATAGCGCTCCGGCACGGCGCCCAGGTTGGACCGGGTGACCTCCAGGTAGTAGCCGAAGACCTGGTTGAAGCCGACCTTCAGCGAAGCGATGCCGGTGGTCTCGCGCTCGCGCGTTTCGAGGCCGGCGATCCACTCGCGGCCCTCGACGCCGACCTGCCGGAGCCCGTCGAGGTCGGCGCTGTAGCCGGCGCGGAGGTAGCCGCCGTCCTTCAGGTTGGCGGGCGGCTCGTCCACCAGGGCGGCGGCGAGCAGGTCGGACAGCTCGGACAGGTCGGCGACCTCGCCCGCCAGAGCCGTCGGCCGCGCGGCGGGCGATTCGGCCAGGAGCCGGCGCAGCTCGGGGAGCCGCTGGAGCGACTGCCGGAGCGCGACCAGATCCCGCGGCAGGGCGCGCCCCGTGACGGCCTTGGCCACGAGCCGCTCGACGTCGGCGACGCTGCGGAGCAGCGTGCGGAGGTCCTCGCGCCGGAGCGCGTCGGTGTGGAAGCAGGCCACGGCGTCGAGCCGGTCGTGGATCGGCCCGGAGCGCGTCAGCGGGCGGATCAGCCAGCCGCGGAGCAGCCTGGCGCCCATCGGCGTGAGGGTCGCGTCGAGCAGGCCGAGGAGGGTGCCCGGGCCCGTCGCGCCGTCGCGCAGGGTGGCCACCAGCTCCAGGTTGCGCCGGGTCGCGGGGTCGAGGTGCATGTGCTCGGCGGTGCTGTAGGTGGCCAGCGAGACCATCTGCCGGGCGGCGGAGCGCTGGGTCTGGTACACGTAGTCGAGCAGGCTGGCGGCGGCCTCGACCAGGAGCGGCCGGTCGTCGAGCCCGAAGCCCTGGAGCCCGGCCACGCCGAAGTGCTGGCAGAGTCGCTCGGCGGCCGTCCGGGTGGCGGTGGTCCCGGCGCTGGTGACGGTCACCTCGTGGCCCAGGAGCGCCTCGGCCTCGGCGCGCAGCTCGGCGCCGGACTGGAGGGTGAAGGGCCACAGGAGCTCGGCCGGGGCCAGCCGCTCGAGCTCCTCGAGCAGCCCGCGGCGCGCGTCCGGCCCCTGGAACCCGGTGACGCGGAAGTCGCCGGTGGAGACATCGGCCACGGCCAGGCCGTATTCCTGCGGCGCATCGGCGAGGGCCACCAGGTAGTTGTTGCGGCGGGCCTCGAGCAGCGTCTCCTCGGTGAGCGTGCCGGGCGTCACCACGCGGCTGACCTCGCGGCGGACGAGCCCCTTGGCGAAGCGCGGGTCCTCGGCCTGCTCGGCGATGGCGGCGTGGTACCCGAGCTTGACCAGGCGCGTGAGGTAGCGCTCGAGCGCGTGGCAGGGCACGCCGCACATGGCGATGCGCTGCCCCTTGCCGCTCTCGCGGGAGGTGAGGGTCAGCTCGAGGGCGCGGGCGGCGATCTCGGCGTCTTCCTCGAACAACTCGTAGAAGTCGCCCATGTGGAAGAGCAGCAGGCAGCCGGGGTGCTGCTGCTTCAGCTCCCGCCACTGGCGGAAAACCGGGGTGAGATGGGCGTCGCTCATGCTGTTGCCACGAACCAACGGCGCGCCGGCCCTCCGTGCCGACTCCCTCTCCTTGCCAAGGAGAGGGTAGGGTGAGGTCCAGACGCCTAGGGCTGCGCGGCCGGCGGGACAGGACCTCCCCCTGCCCCCTCCTTGGCAAGGAGGGGGTATCCGGAGTGGCCAAACAAGGGGCTACTCGTCCTCGCTCCCGGTGACGAACTCGTCGTCCTCGGCGAAGCCGTCGCTCAGGCCGGTGGTCTCTTCGCCGATGAAGAAGCCGTCCTCCTCCTCGTCGATCTCGTCGTCGTCCTCGTCATCGTCGAGCCCTTCCTCGCCGTCGAGGTCGTCGGGCTCGTCGAGGGCCACGCCGGCGAGCTCGGGCAGGCCGGGGATCCGGAGCGCCTCCATATCGGCCGCCAGGTCGGCCTTCTCCTCCTCGTCCTCGCCCTCGCCGTCCTGGGACAGGCCGATCAGGTCCGCGCGGCTCACGTCGCCGTAGTCGAACCCGGTGCTGGCGTAGACCGGCATGCCGGTCCCCGCCGGGATCAGCCGGCCGATGATGACGTTCTCCTTGAGCCCGAGGAGGTGGTCTTCCTTGCCCTGCACCGCGGCCTCAGTGAGCACGCGGGTAGTCTTCTGGAAGCTCGCCGCTGAAAGGAAGCTCTCGGTGGCCAGCGAGGCCTCCGTGATGCCCAGGAGGCAGAACCGGGCGATGGCCGGGCGGCCACCCTGGCTCTCCACCCGCTCGTTCTCCTCCTCGAACACGGCCCGGTCCACCTTCTGACCGGGCAGTAGGTCGGTGTCGCCGCCGTGGACGACCTCGCGCTTGCGCAGCATCTGGCGGACGATCACCTCGATGTGCTTGTCGTTGATGGTCACGCCCTGGCTGCGGTAGACGCGCTGGATCTCCTGGAGGATGTACTCCACCACGCCCTTGACGCCCTTGAACTCCAGCACCTCGGCGGGGAAGAGCGGCCCGGGGGTGAGCTGGTCGCCCGCCTGCACCATGTCGCCCTGGCGCACATTGAGGTTGCCGCGCTGGGGCACCAGGTACTCCTTGCGGATCAGGATGGAGCGCCGGTCGGCCTCGAGCAGCGTCTGGAGCACCTTGCCGGTGACCGTGCTGCCCTCGCGGACGAGGGTGCGCCGGCCTTCGGTGATGGTCTCGGCGGCCACCGCGCCCTTGAACACGCGCAGGTCGTCGGCGATGGGCTGCCGCGAGTGGATCACCACCTTCTTCAGGCCGGTCTCCTGGATCTCGCGCACCACGCCGTGCACGTCGGTGGTGATGGCCTCGCCCTTGGGCCGCCGCGCCTCGAACAGCTCCACCACCCGGAGGAGGCCGCCGCAGGCGTCTTCGAGCACCTTGAGCATCTCCTGGATGGCGCGGTTGCGCTCGCGCTCGCCGCTCCCCAGCTCCTCTTCCTGGAACCGCCCGGCGGCCATGTCGTCCTGGATCTGGCGCATGGCCTCCATCTTCCGGCGCTTGACGTTGACCACGCCCGTCAACTGCGGGCCGGCCACCACGCCGCCGGTGTGGAACGTGCGCATGGTGAGCTGCGTGCCCGGCTCGCCGATGCTCTGTGCGGCGATGATCCCGGCCGCCTCACCCACCTCGACCTCGGCCATGGCGGCCATGTCGCGCCCGTAGCAGCGGGCGCAGATGCCGCGGCGGCAGTCGCAGGTGGCCGGCGAGCGCACCCACACCGTCTCGAACAGCAGCCCGCGGGCGAGCCGCTTGGCGAGCTCGTCGTTGATCTCCTCGTCGGCGTCCACGAGCAGCTCCCCGGTGACGGGGTGGTGGATGGGCTCCACCGACGTGCGGCCGAGGAGGCGATCGTCGAGCGGCACGCAGATCTGCATGTCGGGCGGCAGCGGCCGGAGCCGGAGCCAGCCCTCGGTGGCATCGAAGCGGTACTCGCGGTCGGAGACCAGGTCGCCGACCACCTGACCGTCTTCGATGTGCTCGTACTTGCGGCAGTCGTCGGCGTGCCGGAAGCGGATGGCGGCGGTGTACTCGATCTCGCCGTCCATTTCGGTGCGCTTCTCGGCCGCGCCGAGCGCCGCGGCGAGCCGGTCGAGCATCCCCGAGGCGACCCGGCTGTGGCGGCCCAGGTGGGTCACCATCGCGCCGCTGGAGGGGCAGCGGCGCGCCTGCTCCCAGACCGTGCGCATGGGAATGCCGTTCGACGTGCCGCAATCGATCTCGCGGATGATCACGTCCTGAGCCACGTCCACCATGCGGCGCGTGAGGTAGCCAGCGTCGGCCGTGCGCAACGCGGTGTCGGCCAAGCCCTTGCGGGCGCCGTGCGTGGAGATGAAGTACTCGTGCACGGTGAGGCCCTCGCGGAAGTTGTGGAGGATCGGCAGGTCCTCGATCAACCGCCCCGAGGGGTCGTTCATCAGGCCGCGCATGCCGGCGAGCTGCGTGATCTGGCGCTTGTTGCCGCGGGCGCCCGAGTCGGACATCACGTAGACCGGGTTGTCGCGGCCGATGGCGTCGAGCATGGCCTCGTAGACGCGGTCGCTGGCGTTCATCCACAGGTCGGTGACGCGGCTGATGCGCTCG
>JACPDV010000428.1:2645-7152 GCA_016183835.1 Armatimonadota bacterium | reverse complement strand
CGAGCAGTTCATGGCTGACCAGGCGCACCCCAACGTCGCCGGCCACGCACGGCTGGCCGACGCCCTGGCGCGCTACCTGGCCGCGGCCGCCGGCTTCGCGCCGCCGGCGCCATGACGGAGGTCCCGATGTACCACAGGATGCTTGTCGCCTTGCTGCTGTGCGCCTTCCCGCGCCCCGCGATTCCCGCGCCCGGAGACGTCGTGCTGCAGCTCGCCTTCGATGGCGATTTGCGCGACGCCAGCGGCCACGGCAACGACGCCTTCGCCCAGAACGCCCGGTTCATTGACGGGCAGCGCAACCAGGGGCTGCAGGTTGGCGCCGCGGGCGCCTCCGTCTCCGACCGCGCCGAGCTGCGCCTCGCGCCCGGGCTGCGGCTGGAGGGCTGGGTGAAGCTCACCGGCGCCAACACGGCATCTCAGATGATCGTCCGCAAGGACCGGGAGTACATGCTCCGCACCGACCTGGAAGGCGAGGGCGGCAACTTCTCTTTCTTCGTCTTCCTGGACGGGTGGGAGCCGCGCGTCAAGTCGCCAGTGGTGCCCAAGACCGGGGAGTGGTATCACTGGATTGCCGCCTGGGACGGCAAAGAGCTCTCACTCGACGTCAACGGCCAGGTGACCCGCCAGGCGCGCGCCGGCACGCCGATGGCCGGCGACGAGCCGCTGGAGTTCGGGCCGCTGACCGGCGTGCTGGACGACGTGAGCCTGGCCAACCCGCAGGCGGCGCAGACCGGCGTGGCGCACTGGGCCTTCGATGGCGACCTGCGCGACGACACCGGGCACGGCCACGACGCCGCCGGGCCGGGGGCCAAGTTCGCCGCCGGCCGCGTCAGCCAGGCCGTGGACTTCAACCAGGCGCTGACCGTGCCCGACCACCCGGACCTGCAGGTCGCCCCGGGCTTCCGCATCGACTGCGCGGTCTACTTCGAGAAGCTGCCGCCGAGCTACGGCTACATCGCCATCAAGGAGGGCGAATACCAGCTCCGCGTGAACTCGCCGGGCGAAGGCTACCACTTCGCCTTCTTCGTGAACCTCGGCGGCGGCTGGGAGCCGCGGGTGCAGTCACCAGTGGTGGCGAAGCCGGGCGTGTGGTACCGGCTGAGCGCCAAGTGGGACGGGCAGCGGCTGATCCTGGACGTCAACGGCCAGCGCACCGAGGCCATACGCTCCGGTCTGCCGAAGCCGACGGCCAACCCGGTGGTGATGGGCCCGTTCGACGGCCGGCTCGACGATCTGCGCCTCGAGAACCCGAAGCTGCCCTTGCTGCGCGTGCGAGAGCTGCTCCAGGAGCACACGCTGCTGACCGCCGGCCGGGCGGAGCGGTTGACTGGCGTGGTGGAGAACCTCGGCTCGCCGGCCGAGGGAGTCACGGCGGCGCTGTCGCTCCAGCAGGGCGTGAAGTGCCTGGGCGACGCCAAGCTGGCGCTCGGCAACCTGGGCACCGGCGAGTCGAAGCCGGTGGAATGGACGGTGCAGGCCGACCAGGCCGTCAGCAGCCTGGCCTGGGTGCAGTTGTCTGCTGGAGACTACAAGCCGGAGCCCTATCGGCGATGGGTGGCCTTCTTCGGCGACACCAACGCGCCGCAGATACCGCAAGTGTCGCTTCCAGCCGCACCGGGCACGACCTGGTATGTGGACGGGGTGGCCGGCGACAACGGCCGCGCCGGCACCTCGCCGGAGACGGCCTGGCGTGACTTCACCCGGGTCAACGGCAAGGTGCTCGGCGCCGGCGAACGGCTGCTGATCAAGCGCGGCAGCGTGATCAACCAGGAGCTGCAGGTCACAGCGCGTGGCGCCGCCGACCGGTGGGCCGAGATCGGCACCTACGGCGAAGGCCCGCGACCGGTGATTCACCGCAACTGGGACATCGCCGACCGCTGCGTGCTGATCGCCGACCCGGATCACCTGTACGTCCACGGGCTGATCGTGTGCTACGCGGGCAAGGGCCTGGTGGTGCAGTACCGCGGCGGCAACCACGCCGGGCTGGTGATCGAGGACTGCATCGCCCACCACATCGAGGGGCTGTACCGGTTCAACGCCCACGGCATCCCCGAGTGGCGCGACCGCGACGGCGCGCCGGGTGACGGGCTCGGCAGCTCCGCCGGCTTCGCCGTGGTCGGCAACACGCCAAGAGACGTGCTGCTGCGCGACCTCGAGATGTTCTCGTGCTCCTGGGGCTACTTCGTGCTGGGCGACAACATCACCGTGGACCGCGTGTTCGTGCACCACGACTACGTCCACAACACCTCGCCGCACCCGGCGATGGTGGCGATCCGGCGGTCGTTCCTGCAGAACTCCATCCTCGACGCTTCCGGCGGGCACGCCTCGGCCGGGACGATGGGCATCATGCTGGTGGAGCCCGAGGGGTTGGTGATCCGCAATGTCCACTGGCGCAACGTGCCGGACTCGAAGAGCCACGACGAGGGCGGCATCGACTTCGAGGCCACGGGGAACGGGATCCTCGTCGACCGCTGCACCTTCGAGCACAACGCCGGCGCCGCGATCGAGGTGCTCGGCCTCCAGTCGCCGCAACCGCGCAACGTGGAGATCGCCGGCTCGCGGTTCATCCAGAACAACCTGGCCCACAAGCTCGGCCCGGGCGAGATCTACGTCTGGGGCCCGTCCAGCGCGGACGTTTGCTGCAGCACGGGCGTGGTGCACGACTGCGGCTACACCACCATCCCCGGCGTGGAGTTCTTCTCGAACCAGGCGCCGAAGACCACTTCGTGGACGCTGCGCGACAACACGTCCTACCCGAGCCCGGAAGCACTGAGGAAGGCCATGCCGCTGAACGAACCGCCGGCAGCCGACGCCGGGCCGGACGTCTGGAGCGACCAGGCGTCGGTGAAGCTCACCGGCACGGCCACCGACGACGGCCGGCCGGGCGGCAAGGCTTTGGCGGTGCGCTGGGAGATGCTCGAAGGGCCCGGCCCGGTGGCCTTCCATCCGGCAGACGCAGCGGCGACCACGGCAGACTTCCCGGCCTCTGGAGACTACCTGCTCCGGCTGGTGGCCGACGACGGCGAGCTGTGGCACAGCACCCTGGTCCGGGTCCACCGCGTACCGCCGGGCACGGCCACGGCGAAGGTCTTCGAGTTCAACCACCAGTTCGACAAGGAAGGCTGGACCGAGGCCGACCTGGGCACGAAGGTGGAGACCTGGCAGCAAGGGCGCTGGGACTCGAAGGCGGAGCCGGTGATGTACGTGTCCGGCGGGTACTACATCGTGGCGATCAAAGACAGCACCACGGCCCATCTGGCCTCGCCCGACAACCTCGGCACCGACCTGGCCGCAGCCAAGGTGCTGCGCCTGCGGCTGATGAACCACACACCGGCGACCCACATGCGCCTGCGCTTCACCACCGCGGCGGACCCAGCCTGGGACGACCGCAAGGGCGTCCTGTTCGAGGTCAGCCCGAACGACACCGCGCCGCGCGCCTACGCCGTGGACCTCGCCCGCCAGCCGGGCTGGACCGGCCGTCTGAAGCAGCTCCGTCTCGACCTGGCGACGGGCACGCCGCTGACGGGGACGTGCCGGCTGGACTATGTGTGGCTCGGCAGCGCCGGCGGCTCGCTGCGGTAGCCGAGCATCTGGGCTGCCCGGCTCCGACAGGTCGTCGTACGGCACGACGCAGGGGTTGTGCTGTCCGGCGTCGTCGCGAGGTGGCAAGGCGTCGCCGGGACGCCCGCTGGGAGGCCCAGGGGCCAGGCGAACCGGCGCAACTCTGGATGATGGCCGCTCCGCGGTCCTGAAGAGGTACCATAGCATCATGAGCCGCGTCACAGCGCTGACTATGCGTCTGGCATTGGTGGCCGCATTGACCGTTCCGAGCGGTCGCGGCGCGGCTGCGCTCGCCACCAACGCCGACACTGCTGCCCGGTTGACGGCGCGCGGCATGGGCCTGTCGCCGGACGGACAGCTTCTCGTGTTCGTCGGTCGCGGCGAGACGAACACCGACGTCTTCACCCTCAGTCGCAAAGATGCCAAAGTGACGCGCGTCACGGATGGGCGTGGAACCACCTGGACTCCCAGCTTCAGCAGTGACGGGCTCCATGTGTTCTACAGCATGTCGCCGGGGACAGGCGAACGGCTCGCTCGGCTTTTCGGCAGAGCGCTCGACGGCTCGGACACCGCTGAGCTGCCGCTTCCTCAGCAGCGCGTCTTCGCGGACACTGCCGGCCCGGCCGTGAGTTGGGACTACAAGTGGATGGCGTTCACCGCGCCTCCAGACCCCACGTTGGACAAGCTGTCGGAACAAGAGCGCGAAGCGCAAGATGCGCCGTGGCGGCTCTACCTTGTCAGGCTCGGGCACCCGAGCTCGATATCGTACACGACGGCTTCCGCCGCTGAGGCGGCGCCTGCTTTCTCGCACGACTGCGCACTTCTCACGTACAGGGGCGAGGGATTCCTGCCTTTCGGCGGGGCATGCTATTGGCAGTTGTTGGGCTTCAGCACGGACGGAGCGCTCGCGACATTCCCGGTTGCTTTGGTCAGCCTTTGTGGCATG
>JACPDV010000428.1:0-2595 GCA_016183835.1 Armatimonadota bacterium | reverse complement strand
TGCCCAGTCTCGGGGCCAGCACACGCTGCCAGCGCCAACTGCCTGGTCGGCGTGGTTTCGCAGCCAAGCCTGATGCTTGTGGCCACCGATGACTACGGCCGCCGTGTCCGCAGAGCGTGGCCGTTGACCTCGCCGGTGGAGGGCCTCTGCGTGACGCCTGACGGAAGCACGATCCTGGGCTTGTTCGACCCCGAGGGCGGGACGGCCTGGGAGATGTGGTCCTTCCGTATCTCCGACGGTGAGAAGCATCGCATTGCGAGCAACCAGCTCTTCACTGATCCCCTTGCCTGGCACGCGGACCAGGGGACGACTCTACCCTTGTGGTGAACTGGATCGAGGTGGCGGGCTGCCCAGGGTCTGCGAGCAGGCCGTGCCGGAGAACGACAGCGGAGGCAAGCGATGAGCCCTGGTCAGAGCGTGCCGCACCCGCTGGCCGGGGCGGTTCGATTGGAGACGCAGCCCCTGCGCACGGAGGGCTCTCCCGGATCGTTCAGTCGCCGGAAGGCACTGCCCAGTGAAGAAGGGCGCCCTTGCTGATCACCCCCGCAAAGCCGGCGAACGCGCGCGCTGATGCGGCGCGTAGGATCGCTCACCTGCGCGTGGCACTTGTGCCTCGCTGTGGTCGCCGCGCTGAGCCTCCGGCGGATCCCGAGGCAGACCCGACGCGATAGCGGCTAGTTGGTTGGCCCGACTGCTTCGCCGCTCCCCGCTCCTGAACGGGGGCTGGCCTCGCGGGAGGCGGTCCCCGCCAACGGGAAACGCGGGTCAGGCATCTTTGCGGCGGACCGCAAAGCAGCCAGACCCGGTTTTCCTCGGCTTGGTACGGCCGGGTCTCACACCTCCACCCGCCTGATCTCGGCCCCCACCGCCCGCAGCCGCTCGTCGATCTTCTCGTAGCCGCGGTCGATCTGGTGGATGTTGCCGATCCGCGACTTCCCGTCCGCCGCCAGCGCCGCGATCAGGAGCGCCATCCCGGCGCGGATGTCGGGGCTGTTGATCTCTTGGCCGTGCAGCTCGCAGGGACCCGCCACCACCGCGCGGTGCGGGTCGCAGAGCACGATCCGCGCCCCCATCTCGATCAGCCGGTCGACGAAGAAGAGGCGGCTCTCGAACATCTTCTCGTGGATCAGCACCGGCCCCCGGGTGCGCGTGGCCATCACCAGCGCAATGCTCACCAGGTCCGGCGGGAAGCCCGGCCAGGGCGAGCTGTCGACCTTCGGGATGGCCCCGTCGAAGTCGAGCTGCGGCCGGAACGGCTGGTCCCGCGGGACGAACACATCCTCGCCGCGCACCTGCCACTCCACCCCCAGTCGGCGGTACATGATCCGCACCATGGTCAGGTTCTGCGGCGCCGCGTCGAGGATGGTCAGCGCGCTGCCGGTCATCGCCGCCAGGCCGATGAAGCTACCCACTTCCATGAAGTCCGGCCCGATGCGGTGCTGCGTGCCGTGCAGCGTCTCCACGCCGCGGACCCGCAGGATGTTGCTGCCGATGCCCTCGATGTCCGCGCCCATGCCGTTGAGCATCCGGCACAAGTTGCTCACGTGCGGCTCGCTGGCGGCGTTGACGATGGTCGTCTGCCCCTGCGCCACCACGGCGGCCATCACGGCGTTCTCGGTGCCGGTGACGCTGGCCTCGTCGAGGAACAGCTCGGTGCCCGCCAGCCCGCGCGGCGCGGTGAGCTGGAGCGGGTCGCCGGGTCCCAGGTCGGCGCCGAGCGCCTGGAGCGCGAGGAGGTGGGTATCGAGCCGGCGCCGGCCGATGCGGTCGCCGCCGGGCCGCGGCACATAGGCCTCGCGGCGGCGGTGGAGCAGCGGCGCGGTGAGCAGGATGGAGCCGCGGATGCGGCGCGACAGCTCGCCGTCCAGGTCGGAGCTGGTGACGTTCCCGGCACGGATGGCCACCGTGTGCGGCCCGAGCGAGGTGACCTCCGCCCCGAGCTGCGCCGCCAGCTCGAGCATCGTGCGCACGTCGAGGATGTCGGGCACGTTGTCGAGCACCACCTCCTCATCGGTCAGGAGCGCGGCGGCGATGGCCGGCAGGGCCTCGTTCTTGTTCCCCGCCGGGCGGATGCTCCCCGCCAGCTCGTGCCCGCCCGACACCTCGAATGCCTCGGCCATGCTCGTCCTCCCGTAATCACCACGCCCCCTTCGCGGCACCCACAGGATACCGCGGCGCCACCGCGACAAGGACGATTCCGCCCATGCAAGCCGTGATCCTCTGTGGGGGCAAGGGCACCCGCCTGCGCGAGAAGACCGAGCTGATCCCCAAGCCGCTGGTGGAGATCGGCCCGCAGCCCATCGTCTGGCACGTGATCCGCTGGTACGCCCACTGGGGGGTGACCCGCTTCGTCCTGGCGCTGGGCTACAAAGGCGAGCTGCTCGCCGAGTGGGCCGTGCGCTGCCGGGCCGCCGGCGGCCTCGACGGGATCGACGTTGCCTGTGTCGATACCGGACTCGAGACGCAGACCGGCGGGCGCGTGCACCGCCTCCGCGAGCACCTCGACGGCACCTTCTGCTGCACCTACGCCGACGGGCTGACCGACCTGCGCCTGCCCGACCTGCTCGCCACCCACCGCGCCGCCGGCCTGACGGC
>JACPDV010000030.1 GCA_016183835.1 Armatimonadota bacterium | reverse complement strand
GCGTCGCCGCGGACGACGAGGTGGCGCTCAAGCCGTGGTGGTCGGCCGAGGACTCGATCGGCAACGCCGCGGTGGAGGAGCGCATCTGCGAGCTGGTCAACGCCGAACGGAAACAGAAAGACCTCGGCGAGCTGGTGATGGACCCGGCGCTGCGCACGGCCGCCCGGCAGCACAGCCGGGAGATGGTGGAGGAGGGCTACTTCAGCCACACTTCGCCGCACGCGGCCTGGGCGCACCCCAGCGACCGCGCCTATCGCGCGGGCTACTGGGAAGCCTACGTGGCGGAGAACATCATCTACCTCGCGGGTGGGCCCCCGCTGAGCGATGACGAGGTGGCCGAGGAGTTCGTCAACGGCGCCCACGGCTGGATGCTCTCCAGCGGCCACCGCCACAACATTCTCGATGGGCAGTACGTCGAGACGGGCGTGGGGGTGTTCGTCAAGAACGGCAAGTACTACGCCACGCAGTTGTTCGGCAAGCGCTTCTACGACCTGTCGGAGCTGACCCTGGAGGACGCCGGGGACGGCTACGTGCTCTCCGGGCGCGCCAAGCTGCTCGGTGAGACCAGCCAGGTCCGTGTGGCCCGCGACGGCGACCTGCTCGACCGGGTGGATGTGCACCGCGGCCGCAGTTTCACCTTCAAGGTGACGTTGCCCAAGGACGGGCGGCACCGGGTGGGGCTGCATCCGGCCCGGGACGAGCGCTCCTACTGGCTGAAGTTCGTGCTCTACCTGGACACGAAGCAGCCGCTGGAGTCCGCGCTGATCATGCCCTACGAGGACTGACCGGCGCGGCGCGGCGCACCCCCTCTTTGCCAAGGAGGGGGCAGGGGAGGTCCAGTCTGCGACAGCTTTGACGGTCTAGACCGTGAGGTTGCCAGGAGTCCGACTGGACCCACCCCGGCCCTCTCTCCTTGGCAAGGAGAGGGAGTCATCCGGAGCGGCCGGGCGCGCCGTGTGCTACGATCAGACCGGTTCCGGACCGCGCGATGACCTCCGGCCCAACCGGCTCCCGTCCGCCCCTGCGCACCGGCGTGCTCCTGCTGGCGCTCGCCCTGGTGCCGCCGTTCGCCTGGTGGACGCTGGTCATCGAGGAGATCTACTTCAGCGGCTGGCCCACTTCGGTCAGCATCTTCTACCACTGCCTCGGCGCGCTGATGCTTCTCCTCGCGGCCAACGGCCTGTTCCGCCGCTACTCCCCGCGCCTCGCCTTCAGCCGCGCCGAGATGCTGGCGGTCTACACCTGCATCAGCATCGCCGCGGCCGTGGCCGGGCACGACCACCAGATGATCTACCTCCGCGGCTGGATCTACCCGCTCTGGAAGGCCGCCCACGACCCCACCTGGGAGCGCTTCCGCGATCTTCCCTGGCCGCATTGGATCACCGTTCGCGATCCGGTCGCGCTCGACCGGGTATTCCAGGGCTTCAGCAGCTTCTACCTCCCCCAGCACCTCAAGGCCTGGCTCTTCCCGCTGCTCTTCCTCTCCGCGTTCCTGGCCGCCATCCAGGTCCTCGGCGTGTGCCTCGGCCGCCTGCTCGTGGTGCCCTGGACCGAGCACGAGCGGCTGACCTTCCCCATCGCCCAGCTCCCGCTCGAGATGAGCGGGCGCGATCAGCAGTTCTGGCGGCACCCCCAGCTCTGGATCGGCTTCGGCCTGGTGGCGACGATCGCCCTGCTCAACGGGCTGCACAGCTTCTACCCGGCGCTGCCCGAGCTGAAGGTGAAGGGCATCTTCACGCCCACCGAGGGCATCGCGGCCAAGTGGCGTCCGGTGGTGCCGCACTTCGTCCGCACCTACCCCTGGATGATCGGGCTCTGCTTCCTGCTCCCGACCGAGTTGAGCCTGTCGGCCTGGGTCTTCTTCTGGGTCCTCCGCGCCGAGCTGTTCTGGTGCGCGGCGCAGGGCTGGCCCATCCCGTTCCCCTACCAGACCGGCGCGGTGGCGCCGCACATCGTGGACCAGGGCGTCGGCGCCTACCTGGTGGTGTTCGCCTTCCTGGTCCGCAACGCCGCCCCGCACCTGCGCTTCGCCTGGCGGGCGGCGCTGGCGCGCGCCGGCACCGACCGCGACCGGCGCGGCTACCGGCTGGCGCTCGGCTGCGGCGCGCTGGCCGCCTGGATGATCTACGGCGGCCTGCGCATGGTCGGGCTCCAGCCGCCCTGGGCGGCGCTGTCCGTGGCGACCTACACGATCATGGTGACCGTGATCTGCAAGGTCCGCGGCGAGCTCGGGCCGCCGATGTACGACCTTCACTTCGCCGGCCCGGACCGCTTCCTCGCGCTCTACGTCAGCCCGCGCAACCTGACCCACAACGATTGGGTGGGCGTGGGGTTCCTGCTCGGGTTCAACCGCGGGCAGCGAAACCTGAGTCTGCCGCACATGACCGAGGGGCTGTGGCTGCAGACGCAATCCGGCGGCAGCCTGAACCGGCTCAGCGTGACGATGATCCTGGCCGGGATCCTCGCGGCGTTCACCACCTGCTACGGCCTGGTGCACATGGGCTACGAGCGCGGGTTCAACGTGATGGCGCAGAACGTGCTCCAGCCACAGGGCTGGCAGCGCGTGCAGCCATGGTTCGACGAGGTGCCCGGCCCGCACTACGGCGCGCTCGGCGGCTGCGTGGCGGGCGCGCTAACCGCGTTCACGCTGACCTTCCTGCGCCAGCGCTTCATCGGCTTTCCGCTCCACCCGGGCGGGTTCATCCTGGCCACCAACTGGGCCGCCGAGCTGATGTGGTTCCCAATGCTGATCGCCTGGCTGGTGAAGTCGTTCTGCCTGCGGACCGGCGGGGTGAAGGCCTACCGCAAGGCGCTGCCGTTCTTCCTCGGGCTGGTCCTGGGCGACTTCGTGATGGGCGGTGTGTGGGCGCTGGTGGGCTGGATCGGCGACGTGCCGACCTACTCGGTGACCTGGTGAGCGCGTGAGCCCAAAGGGGACGGGGTGACGGCGCCGTGGAGCGTCGCCGTCACCCCGTCTATCTCTGCGCGAATGGAGGGTCTGTCGCGATTCAGGGCACGAGCACGAACGCCGTCACCGACGTGTCGGCGCCGACCGTGACGATGTAAGTTCCCGGCGGGATCAGCGTGCGCGAGTCGTACGCCAAGAACCCGGTGGCGTTGACCCTCACATAGTACTCGCCCGGCGGCAGGAACGCGCGGAACGTGCCGTCGTCGGGATTGACCTGTCCGGCGGCGATGGCCTGCGCGCTGCCGACAGGGATCACCTGCACCACGGCGTCGTCCCACGCCGCGGCCGGGAGCACCGCGCCGCTCAACGAGCCGAAGCCGGCCAGGCTCTGCGACACCTGCACGATCCGCACGCCGGTGGGTTTCAGCAGGAACTTCCCGCTGGCACCCGCCTGCACGATCGCCTTGGCCGGGTCGAAATCGAGCACCACCACGTTCAGCACGCCGGGCGCCACCGCGAAGTCCCCGAGGATCTTGAGGCCCGACTGCTGCCCGCTCGGCGTGTCCAGTGCCACTTTGGCGGGGTCGCCGTTCTGGGTCAGGTAGTTGACGGGATCGCCCACGGCGGGATTGGCGTCCAGCACCAGCCGCAACTGATGGTAGTTGCCTGCCGGCAGGATCACCGTGCCCAGGACCTGCTGCTGGAAGCTCAGCGTCAGCACGTCCACCACGCGCGACGGCGAGAAGCTGGCGACCAGCGGCATCGTGCTGTTGGTGTTGCTGTTCTCCTGACCGGCGGGCACGACCCGCACCTCGCGGATACTCAGCACGACGGAGTCGTAGGTGCCGGCCTGGTCCGTCAGGGCGACCCGCAGTTGCCCGGTGGCCGACGCATTGCCGGTGCTGCCGCCGCCGCAGCCGGCCAGGCCGACGGCCACGGCGAATGCCGCTGCGAGCCGCAGGTGCGTCATCGGGAGCCCGTTCATCGCCTTCTCCTTTGCCGCCATAGGTTGGGTATACCCGCCGCTCCAGCGCCGAATGTGGCGCATCTGTGACGAAGTGCGCGTGAACGCGGACTCCTCGGCGGCCGTGGCGGGCTCGGTCTCGCATGGCCGCAGACCAAACCGGACGGGAGTCGCGGAGGGTGTAGAATGGAGGTAGTGGCGCCGCGCGGGCGTCGCGCCGGGGGAGAGAGATAACGGCATGGCGGCACAATCAGTCACCGATGCGCAGGTCCTGCGGGCTCTGTCCGAGATCGTGGACCCCGACCTGCATCGCGATATCGTCACCCTCGGGTTCGTCAAGGAGCTCAAGATCTGCGGCGGCAACGTGGCCTTCACCATCGAGCTGACCACGCCCGCCTGCCCGGTCAAGGAGCGCTTCCGGCAGCAGGCCACGCAGCTCGTGATGGCGGTCGACGGCGTGCAGCACGTGGAGGTGAAGATGACCTCCAACGTGCGCGGCAACGGCGCGGCCAAGGCCGACGGGCCGGCGGCCGAGTATGCCCCCGGGGTGAAGCACACCATCGCCGTGACCAGCGGCAAGGGCGGCGTGGGCAAGTCCACCGTGGCGGCCAACGTGGCCGCCGCCCTGAAGCTCGCCGGGGCGCAGGTCGGGCTGCTCGACGCGGACGTGTACGGCCCGTCCGTCCCGACCATGTTCGGGGTTGCCGCCGATGAGCGGCCGGTGGTCAACCAGCAGGAGATGATCGTCCCGCTCTACCGGCACGACGTGCCGCTGATGAGTATCGGCTTCCTGGTGGAAGAGGGCGCGGCGATGATCATGCGCGGGCCGATGCTCAGCAAGTTCGTCCAGGACGCCCTTGCGCGGGTCGACTGGGGCGAGCTGGACTACCTGATCATCGACCTCCCGCCGGGCACGGGCGACGTGCAGCTCACCCTGGCGCAGACGCTGCCGCTGACGGGCGCTGTGGTGGTGACCACGCCGCAGAAGGTGGCCTTGGCCGACGTGCGCCGCGCGGTGACGATGTGCGAGAAGCTCAACGTGCCGGTGCTCGGGCTGGTGGAGAACATGAGCGACCCGGTGGGCGCCAACGGCGAGCGGATCCCGGTCTTCGGCCGCGGCGGCGGCGAGGCGGCGGCGCGCGACTGGCGCCTGCAGTTCCTCGGCGAGGTGCCGCTCGACAGCAGCGTGCCGGTCAGCGGCGACGCGGGCGACCCGATCGTGTTCGATGATCCGGACTCGCCGACGGCGCTGATCTTCAAGGCGATCGCCGGGCGCCTGGCCGCGGTGGTGAGCACGCGGACGATGCAGGGCACGGGCGTGCCGACGATGCGGATCGTGGACTGACGGTGTGGCATGGGCATCCTGCCCATGGTCCTCGTGTGCGCGTGGCAGCGTGGCTGGTAGGGCCACGCCACCGGCGCGGCCGTCCGAGGCGTTGGCCGCCGCGTTGCGCACCCGACGCAAGCGCGTTACACTCCCCGTCGTCAAGAGGAAATGGGGACTGGCTCCGCAGGTCTGCCGGAGGTGCCTGTCCCCATTTCCGGGAAGAGTGGGGATCCGCCATGCGCCGCCTGCTGCCGCTCCTCCTCCTCTCCGCCGTCAGCTACGGTGCGGAGACTTACGTCGTCTGCGCCGGGGTGGACCGCTACGACAACGCCGGGATCACGCCGTTGCAGTACGCGGTGGCGGATGTCCAGGCCGTCGCCGACGCGTTCCGCGAGGCGGGCGTGCCCGAGCGCAACCTCGCCGAGCTGGCCAACGACGAGACCGAGCCGCTCAAACGGCCCTCGCGCTCGGCGATCCTCGCCGCCTTGCAAGGCGCGCGCGAGCGCGCCGTGGAGGGCGACACGCTGCTCTTCATGTTCTCCGGCCACGGCATGCAGAAGGGCGACCAGCCGTACCTCCTCACGGTGGACAGCAACCGCGAACTGCTGGAAGATACCGCGCTGCCGATGCGGCTGGTCAACGAGGCGCTGCGCGGGTTCCAAGGGTCGCACGTGCTGTTCGTGATCGATGCCTGCCGGAACGACCCGAACGGCGGACGGTCGGACGCCGACGCCGTGCTGACCGACGGTGGCGCGATGCGGCTGTCGCTAGGCCACGTCCACAGAGCCCACCGTGACGCCTGCTGCGGGATCGCCCTGGCCGGTTACCGACTGGCGTTGGTGCTGCGCGAGTTGTTGCCGGGGTGATCTCGTGGCGCTTGCCAGCACCCAGCTTGGCGGGATACAGTTTGGCCGCGCCTGGAGCGAGTTCGTCTTCACCCTCCGTGACGCCGTTTGGCGGTTGGACGAGTTTGCGGAACGGGTGGTAGAGCGGGCGCAATGGTCCGGCTGACGCCGGGCCGTAACTGGAGCACAGCATGAGTCCCGCCAAAGTCGGTTGCTCCTATTGGGTGGGCGCAGAAGTGATGCTTCTGGACCGGAGGAAGCCCCGTCCGTTTATGGTTGCTTACGTGGATGGTGACCGTGTCTGGGGTTTCGCGCTTACGTCCCGTCCGCAACCGGTGTGCGTTGGGACAGGGTCAGACGGCACCACCTCCTTCGTCTCGGGCACATGGCCTCGCTGGCTGCCCGTCGGGTGCCTGGGCAGATTGCACCTGACCTGCGAGGCGTGCTTGGAACAACTAAGTGTGTTGGGTTACTCGGCGGGAGCCTTGGAGAAGTGGGGGCCGGACCGGATGACGGACGCTGCCCACACGTGGTGCCACGCCCTCATCAAGCCCTGGGGACTGGATGACCTCGAGCGATGGGGGCCGGAAGCGGTGATGCGCTGG
>JACPDV010000432.1:6013-17003 GCA_016183835.1 Armatimonadota bacterium | reverse complement strand
CGTCGGCGATCTCGGCCAGCCGCTCGAATCCGGCAAGGAGCTGCGCCGCGCCGCCGCCGGGCGCGTGCCAGTTGTCCGTCGCCTCGGGCAGGTGCTCGCCGAAGTCCTCATCGTCGCGCGCCCACGGCGCGCGGAGAAGCAGCAACCCGCCCGGACGCAGCACGCGCTGGAGGCCGGCGAAGGCCGCGCTGGGATCCGGCAGGTGCTCCAGCACGTCGATGCAGGCGACCAGGCTGAAGCCGCCGTCCGGCAGCCCCGGCGCATCGTCGGGCGTCATCACCGCCACCTGCTGGAGCCCGGCACGCTCGACCCGCCAACGGACGAACGCCTGGCTGTCGTTCGGCACGTCCAGCAGGACCGCCACGTCGCAGCGGTTGAGGAAGGCAAAGCTGACGGACGCGGTGCCGCAGCCGTAGTCGAGGTAGACCGAATGCTCGTCGCGGGCGAACAACTGGTAGAGCACCGACCAGACGTTGACCCTGGAGAACTGGTCGAGCACGTTCGCCGCGATGGCCGTCGGGCCGGCCGGGCCGGTCCATCCGGTGTAGAACGTGTCCGGGTTGCTCCGGCCCCATAGCTCCGGCCCCACCTGAGCCCAGGCGTCGGCCAGGTCGTAGAACTGGGGGCGGGTGACCTGTAAGTACTCGCACGCCGCCCCGACCGTGTCGTCCAGCGCCCGGAAGCGGTCCACCTCGATGCTCACCGGCCGGCCTCCGTGGCAGGAGCCCTTCGCGAAAGGTTGACGTTGACCTCCGAACCTGGGTACAAGGGATCGGGGAGGCAAGCCGTGGCGAGGTGGCGAGGAGTTGCGGTGGCGGCCATCGTCCTCGCCTTGTCCTACGTCCTGCGCATCGGCTTCTTCACCTATGCGTTGTACGTGGTCCTCGCGCTGCTTGTCATGTCCGCGCTGATCAGCCGCCACGGCCTGGCCGGCATCACCCACAAGCGCTACTGCGCCGTCCAGCGCGCGCGGCTCGGCGAGAGCGTGGACGTGCGGATCGAGATCCGCCACGAGGGCCGCTGGCCGGTGCCGTGGGTGCTGGTGGAGGACCTGGTGCCCGCCGCCCTGGGCCGCGCCGGCGAGGTGGCCCGCGTTGCCGCGCTGTGGCCGAAGCAGACGCTCGGCCTGCGCTACAGCTTGCGCTGCGACCGGCGCGGGTACCACCAGATCGGCCCGCTGCTCCTGGAGACCGGCGACCTGTTCGGCCTGGTCCGGCGCTTCGAGGCGGGTGAGCGGGCGCACTACCTGATCGTGCATCCGGAGGTGGTGCCCATCGGCGGTTACGACGTGGCCAGCCCGCGGCCCATCGGCGAGGTGCGCGTGCAACGGCGCGGGTTCGAGGATCCCAGCCGGCTCCGCGGGGTGCGCGACTACCAGCCGGGCGACAAGCTCAGCCGCATCCACTGGCGCAGCTCCGCCCGCACCGGCCGGCTGCAGACCAAGATCTACGAGCCGACCGTGATGATCGGGGCACTGGTGGTGCTCGACATGTTCGCCCCGGCTTACGAGGAGCACGCGGCCGACGAGCGAAGCGAGCTGGCGGTCACCGCCGCCGCGTCGCTGGCGACCTACGTGTCGCACGGCGGGCAGCGGGCGGGTTTCCTGTCCAACGGCCGCGACGCCGCCGACCGGGCGCGCTACGATGACATTGAGCTGCAGGCGGCCACGCGCTGGCAGGCCGAGCGCATGGCGCAGATGCGCGAGCACTCGGACCGCCTCCGGCCGTTCGAAGTGACCGTCGGCCCCGGTCCCACCACGTTGCAGCGCATCCTCGACGCCACGGCGCGCGTGGAGCTGAGCGACTTCCAGCCGCTCGGCCGGATGCTGCTCCGCGAGTACCCGCGCCTGGCGCGCGATGTCAGCATCCTGGTGCTCACTCCCCGGGTGGACCAGGCGCTGCTCGAGGCGGTGGCGGCGATGCGCAAGTCCGGGTTTGTGATGAGCGTCCTCGTGGTGGGCAACAGCGCCGGTTACGCCGCGGCGCGCGGGAAGCTCCTGGCCGAAGGCGTGCCGGCGTACGACCTGCTGGCCAAGCATCACCTGCGCGAGCTGGCGGCGGTGAGGCTGTGAACCGTGAACCGTGAACCGTGAACGGTAATCCGGATACCGGCGCGGAGTCCGCGAAGGCGGACTTCGTGTTGGCGAGCGGCGGTTTCAACCGCTGTGTCGGCGTTGGTGCCGGTGTCGGTGTCGGTGTCGTGGGATGAGACGCGATGGCTCAGTCCGGGCATGATCCCGATGACTATCTGGTGAGCAGCCTGCAGGCCCGCCTGGCGGCCGGCTCGCGGGCCGATGTCGAGCTGCTCACGGATGTGCTGCTCCCCACGGCGCTGTTCGGCATGCTCGGCGCGTTGACGTGGTTCCTGATCGATGTCCGCGCCGCTCTGACCGAGGTGCCCATTCCGCTGCTGCGGTTCGTCTTCTTCATGTTCATGTTGGCGGTGGTGGGGATCGCCTGCATCCGGCGCAAAAGCGGTGCGTTCAATGCCGCCGGCTACGCCCTTGGGCTGCTCATCGCGATGCTCGTCTTCGGCTACTTCTTCAGCTACGGCGGCGGGCGGCTGGGCGGCGGCTACGGCGGGTCGAACCAGTTCGCCTCTTTGGTCATGAACTACGCCATCATCGGCTTCATCTGGGTGGCGGGAAACTACATCGTGGCGCGCACCACCATCGACCCCGACGACGTGGACGCCCAATCCGTGGGCCTCTTGAGCAGCGAGGAATGGGAGCACCAGCGCGAGGGCGCGCGGGCCGTCCGCCACCGGCCGCACCCGGGCCGCACCGTGATGGTCTTCAGTGTCTTCGCGGTGGTGGTCTTTGGTGTGGGGCACCTCCTGCTGGCGCGACACAACGGCGAAGAGCGGCACGCGGAGGAGCAGCGGCACGCCTTCTGGTGCATGGTGGTGTACCTCGGCTGCGCCCTGTCGGTCCTGGCCATGAGCGCGCTGTCGGGTCTGCAGATCTATGTGCGGCAGCGCGGCACGCGTCTTCCGAGCGGCGTCTTCTGGCTCTGGCTGGCGCTCGCCCTGCCGCTGATCCTGCTGATCCTCGGGGCGGCGCACGTGGCGCCGAAGCTGCAGCCGAAGGCGGGGAGCTGGGCGCCGGACCTGCCCGCGCCGGTGGAGCGGATGCTCACGAGCTGGCGCAACGCACCCGTGGAGGGGATGCGGCAGTACGAGGGCGGCGAGACCGGCAAGACCTCGGGCCACGGCGACCAGGGCAGCTCGGAGCAGCCGGGCGAGAAGCCGGGCGAAGGCAAGCCCGGCGACCAGCCGGGCGGCGAGAAGACCGGGGAGAAGACCGGCCCGGGCGACGCGCCGGATGGCAGCGGCGGCAAGGGCCAGGGCGGACAAGGCGGGCAGGGCGGGGGCGAGGAGTCCAAGCCGGACGCCGGACAGCCGTCCAAGCCCGGGGGCGACAAGTCAGCGCAGGGCGAGAAGGGCCGTTCGGAGCAGGGCAAGCCCTCCGGCCAGCAGGGCGGGCAACAGGGCTCACAGCGCCCGGGTGAGCCGTCCGGCGGCAAGTCGCAGCCCTCGACCCCGTCCGACCCGTCCTCCGCGTCGCGTCCCGGGGAGTCCGCGGCGCCGAGCCCGCCGGCGCCGGCCGGCGGCGCGCAGGGCGCGGCGAAGATCGTCCTCCTCGTGGCCGGCGTGCTGCTGGTGCTCCTGCTCCTCGGCTGGATCGCTTACCGCCTGCTCAAGGGCGGCGCGTGGCGGCATCTGATGGCCCGCCTGAGAGCCCTGTTCACCCGCGGCGCGGCAGGGGAGCCGCCCCCACCGACGCGCGATCCGTTCGTCGACCCGTTCGGCCCGCGCTCGCAGCTTCGCGGCCGGCCGGCGAGCGAGCTCGTGAGCCATGTCTACCGCGCCTTCCAGGCCTACGCCGCGCTGGCCGGCTGTCCGCGGCGGCCGGAGATCACGGCGCACGAGTTCCTTCACGACCTGCCGCCGTCGATGGACTCCTGGCACCCTCAGATCCGCGCCCTGACCGACCTCTACGCGGCGGCGGAGTACACTCCTGACAGCGTGGACGAGGGCTGCCTGCCCGAGCTGCGCACGATCTGGGAGAGGCTGATGCAAGCCGTGCGCGAGGTGCGGGGCTGATGCGGGTCCTGGTCACCGGCGCTGCCGGGTTCGCCGGCGGACACCTCTGTGAGCTGCTCCTCCTCCGGGGCGACCGGGTCGCCGGCGTCACGCGCGGCGCGCCCGGCGGGTCATCCGGCGTGCACTGGCTCAGCGCCGATCTGGCCGATGCCGCAGCCACCGCCCGCGCGGTCGCCGAGGCACAGCCCGAGGTGATCTACCATCTCGCCGGCGCCGCCGCCACGCACACGGCGGCGCAGGACCCAGTCGGCACCCTGCGCGACAACGTGCTTGCCACCGCGTCGATCCTGCAAGCGGCGCTCGACGCGTCCCCGCGCCCGCGCGTGTTGCTCGTCACCTCGAGCGAGGTCTACGGCCATCCCGCCACCGCCCGGCCGCTGACCGAGGAGACCCCGACGGCGCCGGGCAATCTCTACGGGCTGAGCAAGGTGGCCGCGCACGAACTGGGCCGGCACTACGGCTCGCTGGGGCTGGAGGTGGTGGAAGCGCGGCCGTTCAACCACTGCGGTCCGCGGCAGCGGCTGGGGTTTGTGGTGCCCGACTTCGCGGCGCAGGTGGCGGCGGTGGCGCGCGGCGAGCGCGAGCCGGTGGTGCGGGTCGGCGACTTGTCGCCGGCGCGCGACTTCACCGACGTCCGCGACATCGTGCGCGGCTATGCCGACTTGGCGCTGGGCGGCGTGCCGGGCGAGATCTACCACCTCTGCCGTGGCGAGGCGGTGAGCATCGGGGATATCCTCGATCGGCTGTTGGCGATAGCGGGGGTGGCGGCCAGGGTGGAGACGGACTGCGAGCGCCTGCGGCCGGGTCCGGCGACGCTGCTCCGCGGGTCGGCAGAGAAGGCGCGGTGGGCGGTGGGCTGGGAGGCGGGGATTCCGTTGGAGGAGACGCTGCGGGCGGTGTACGCGGAGTGGGCGGCGGTGTCAGCGCAGGGATGAGCTCCTCCACAGCGCATCGGGCGGTCGCAACGGACAACGGCCAGGGGTCTTGCCGGTGCCGGACATGCCGCGCATAGTGTGGCTCGGAGACGCCAGTGTCGACGAAGTGGGACGACATCCTCGCGGCGGACAGGCTCGGGCTGTCACCGGATCTGGTCAAGGAGGTGGTCCCTCTGCCACGGGCCGATGCCGACGGGCACCCCGTGTTGGAGGTCCGTGTTGCGCTGTCGCCGAAGATCCGGTTCGAGGACCTGACCTGGGATCTGCTGAGCCCGGTCCAGAGGGCGATCAGTGACCGCGTGGACCAGGAGCCCGACGCCGGGTACTTGTGGGTGCGGTTCTTCACATTGGACGACTGGGCTACGCTCGGCAAGGGCGATTTCGAGGAGGTCACGGACGATGCCGCTGGCTGATCTGCCCGGCGCCTTGCTGGAGGTCGCTGACGACCTCGTTCAGCTCGACGCACGGCGGCGGGCCCGGGCGTCGCTGCGGCGTGCCGTGTCCACGGCGTACTACGCGCTCTTCCACTTGCTGGTGCGCGCGGCCGTCCAGCGGATGTTCCGCAACCAGGCCGATCGGGACAGCTTCGGTCCCGCTGCGGCGAGGGGCTTTGCACATGACGCCGTCGGGAACCTGGCCGACGATGCGAGGAGACATCCGCAGCAACGGAGGCAGACGACCAACGACATCCTGGGGACGCGTGTCCCCTCGGCCGACCTCCGAGCGGTCTGTGAGGCGTTCGTCGCCACCCATGCCGCGCGCGAGGCGGCCGACTACGATCTGGCTGCGGCGCATCGGAAGTCGGATGTGCAGGGGGTGCTGCTTCAGGTTCGCGGTGCGTTCGAAGCCTGGACGCGGGTCAGCAAGACCGACGAGGGCCGCCGCTTCGCTGTCGCAATGGTGCTGCTGGCGCGTCAGCGCAGGCACGCGCAGTAGATCGGCACGGCGGCCCTCACGCTTGCCTGCGCCACTTCACCCCACGTCGCTCGCCGGCTCGGCGTGGATGATCGCCCCGGCGGGCGCCAGCTCATCCTCCAGCTCCCGTTCAAGCTCCTCCGCCACGTCGTGCCCGGCCGCCAGGCTGGCGCCCTCCGGGAGCTGGATGTGCACGTCCACGAACCGGAACGCCCCGACATCGCGCACTCGCAGCTTGTGCCAGCCGAGGATCCGCTCGGCCTCCACCGCCGCCGACAAGACCCGCTCGCCCTGCTGCACCGTCTCCGGCGACACCGAGTCCATCACGCCGTAGGCCGACCGCACAACGAGCCTGGCGCCGGCAACGATGATCAGCAGGGCGAGCACGATCGCGGCCAGCGGGTCCGCCGGCGACCAGCCGGTGACACGCACCACGAGGAGCCCCACCACCACACCCAGGCTGGTCCACACGTCGCTGACCACATGCTTGCCGTCGGCCTCCAGGGTCAGCGAGTGGAGGTGCCGGCCGATGCGGATCAGGTACCATCCCAGCAGCCCGTTGCACGCCGCGGCGCCGCACACCAGCGCCAGGCCGAAGTCGAGCCGCTCGGTCGGGGCGCCCCGGAGCAGCCGCGGCACCGCCGCCGCGATGATCAGCAGCCCGGCCAGGAAGATCAGGGCGCCCTCGAAGGCGGCGGCGAGGAACTCGATCTTGTAGTGCCCATAGGGATGCCGCCGGTCCGCGGCGCTGCGCGACAGCCGGACGCTGTAGATGGCGAACGCCGCCGCCGCGATGTTCACCACGCTCTCCATCGCGTCGGACAAGACCGCCGAGGAGTGGGTCAGGAAGTAGGCCGTGAACTGGGTGGCGACGAGCAGGACGGCCACGGCCAGGGAGACCATCGCGGCGCGGCGGCGGGACCGCTCGCGCGGGCTCGGGGGGATGGCGTCGGCGCTCCGCTCGCCGCGGATCTCGCTCGCCGGCTCGATGTGGACGGTGGCCTCGCCTGAGCCCAGGGCCGCCTCCACCACCACCTCCACCTCCTCGCCAATCTCGTGCGCGCGCTCCAGCGAGGTGCCGTCGGCAAACTGGAGGTGGAGGTCCACGTAGTGTTTTCCGCCGGAATCCCGGCACCGGATGTCGTGATAACCGACCAATTCATCGCCAATACGCAAAGCCACGACGCGGTCCACCGTGCCGCGGACGCCGGGCTCGGCGGTGTCCATCAGACCCAGCACGGAGCGGCGGGCCAGCCGCCAAGCACCGTAGACCGCCACCCCCACGAGCACCAGCGAGACCGCCACGTCCAGCCATTGCCAGCCGGTGGCGCCGACGAGGAGCAGGTTGAGGAGCACGCCGAGCCCCACCCAGACGTCCACCCAGGCATGGCGGCCGGCCGCGCGGAGGGCTGGCGAGTTGTGCTCGGCCCCGCTCTGGATAAGGGTTCGAGCGAGCCCCGCCGAGAGCGCCATGCTGACCAGGAAGAGCACCACCGCGGTCGGCGTCGCGCGCACCTGGAAGGGCGTCCACCACTGCCATATGGCCGCGTAGACCACCACGCCCGCGCCGCCCAGCGCCATCGCGCCGTGGAACCCGACGGCCAGGAATTCGAGCTTGCGGTGGCCGAACGGATGCTCCGGGTCCGCCGGCCGCCGACTCGCGATCACCCCCACCAGCGTCACCGTGGCGGCTAAAAGGTTGAAGAGGGGCTCGATAACGTCGGCCAAGACCGCCAGCGAGCCGGTGAGGAGCCAGGCGCCGAGTCGCAAGCCGAACACCAGGGCCGCCGCCAGGACGGCGAGCCACCCGGCACGGCGCAACGGGACCAGGCTCGTAGACGCTGCCGACACGTGCGGCTCCCCGGGATCCAGGCCGGTGCGGACGCGCCCGGGCGTGCCCGCAAGCCTACCACGGGGGTGGGGAACAGGCAACGCCGCGGCGTGCCTCTGGATAGTTTCCCCCAAAGAAGGAACAGGTCAGTTTGTTGCAGAACAGGCAATCAGGAAGGAGGAGTGCAGCCACGGGCGCCCGGCTCGCCCTGCACGGAACACCATGCTGAACCAATCTTCGCAGCACGCGGTCCGCGCCATGGCTCGCCTTGCCGCCGCCGACGGCGAGTGGGTCCGCGCCAAGGACCTGGCCGAAACCGCCGACGTGCCGTTTCACTACCTGGCCAAGCTGCTCGGGCAGCTCGTCCGCGCCGGCATGCTCGAAGCCACCCGTGGCAAGCATGGCGGCTACCGCCTCCACCGGCCCGCCGAGGAGATCACGCTCTACGAGGTGATCAACGCCATCGAGCCCATTTCAGGGCCGCGCCAGTGCCTGCTGATCAAGCGCGATTGCGGCGACGGCAACGAGTGCTGCATCCATCAGCAGTGGGCGGCCGTGATCACCCCGCTCCATGAGTTCCTGCGCGACACCACGCTCGACATGGTTGCCCCCATCGAAGCGCCGGTCCCCGCCGGACACGCCACCTGACGCCTCCGCGGACGACCACCGCCCGGGGCCTCGCCGGCGCGGCGCCGGGCGTTCCCGAGTCGCCGCTCCCGTGGTACCCTATCCCCGTGGACGGAGCCCTCGTTGAGCGCTGATCCGGGGAATGGCACGCCGGGCCGCAAGTACCGCCGGACCGGCGACCTGCCGCGCCCGCCTCGACGCTGGTGGCCGCTGGTTCTGGTGCTGCTCGCCGCATCCGTCGGAGGCGTGCTGGGCGGCATCTCCGCCCCGGTCAACGGCCGCTCCGGCTGGCCGCGCGTGGCGCAGTGGTTCCAGGGCATTCACGTCTCGCTCCCCCTGATGCCCTGGCAGCGCCACAAGCTCAAGGATCCCGCCCTGACCCGCCTCGCCGCCGTCCGGCCCTGGTGCGCTCCGGTGACGCGGTGGGACCGCCGGAGCCGGCCGTCGCACGCCACCTTCGGCGCCCCCATGCTGAGCTTCCCCCGCGACACCCCGCCGCCGCCCAGCTACTTCCGCGCCTGTGCGATGCCCGACCTGGGACCCGATCCCCTCGCGCTTTCCGAGCAGGCACGGCTGATGCTCGCCAACCGCCGCCTCGCGCCCTCGTCCATCGACCCCATCTCCCGCCTCGCCTTCGTCCCCATCATGATGTACCACGACGTCGTCGAGGGGGCCAAGGACGTCGGGTTCGACCTCACCACCGGGGAGCTCGACGCGCAGCTCGACGCCCTGGCTCAGGCCGGCCTGCAGCCCATCTCGCTCCGCCAGTGGTGGAACCACATCACCTGCGGCGCGGAGCTGCCCGTCAAGCCCATCCTGCTCACCTTCGACGACGGCTACGCCAGCGTCTACCGGCTGGTCTACCCCCGGCTCAAGGAGCGCGGCTGGCCCGCGACGTTCTTCATCGTCACCAGCACCGTGGGGCGGAAGACCACCAAGGACCACGTCACCTGGGACCAGATCCGCGAGATGCAGGCCACCGGGCTGTTCGACTTCCAGGCCCACACCGTCACCCACCCGCTCCTCCCCTCGGTCTCCGACCAGCAGCTCCGGCACGAGGTCTTTGACTCCCGCGACACCCTTGAGGCCGAGCTCGGCCAGCCGGTGCAGTTCTTCTGCTACCCCAGTGGCGAGCACGACGGCCGCGTGGTCGAGATGCTCAAGCAGGCCGGCTTCGTTGCCAGCTTCGTGATGGGCAGCGGCAGCCTGCCGCTCGAGTCGCTGATGGAGGTTTGGCGCTTCTCCCCCGACCACCTCGAGGAGGCCATCCGGCTGTCCAACGGCGTGATCGCCCTCGACGCCACGCCGATGTGGCCCGACACCGACCAGACCCAGCCCGTCGCCTTCCACCGTACGGAGCTCGGCGACCGGGGCAACCGCATCCCGATGGTCTGGATCACCGGCGGGCGGATCACCTCGGTGCACTGCGACTACCGCTACGACGTGCCCACCGTGGCGCAGTTGATGGGCTCCCCGGCGGGGATCAACGGTGGCTTTTTCCAGATGGCGCGGATCCGTGACATCAGCAACGCCATGATCGGGCCGGTGATGGCCACCTGGACCACCGAGCGGGCGCAGCCGGCTCGGGGCGGCGACGAAGTGCCCGAGCCGGCGCGTGTGATCCCGCACCGCCACTTCGTGCCGGGGAGCGACAGCGACTGCCAGCGCCTGCGCGGCCGGCCGCTCGTGATCTTCAGCCACGACAAGATCCGCTTCGTGCCGTTCGACCCCGACACCATGAACTCGCGCCGCGCCCTCGAGCTGCTGCTCCCCGGCGCCACCGACGCGTTCGTGGCCGGCGGCTGGCTGGTGGAGCACGACCACGCGCTGACGCAGGACGAGATGGACCTGGTCGCCACCCGCGACCACAACGACTTCCGCCGCCGCGCCTGGTTCGGCGTGGACCGCGCGGGCCGGCCGGCCATCGGCGCATCGCCCTCCAGCCAGCGCAGCGAGGTCATCGCCGACTTCCTGCAGAAGCTCGGCATCGTCCAGGCGGTCCTCCTTGATTCGGGCTTCTCCAGCTCGCTCTACTACAACGGGAGCATCTTCGTCAGCGGCCACAGCGACGAGAAGCCGTCCCGCGCGGTGCCGCACATGCTGCTCCTGGAGCCGCCCGAGACCGCGGCGCAGCAGGCGCTGGGGCTGGCGGCGTCGAAAGTCGAGATGCTCGGCCGCTGGGCCGTGGGCGAGGACCAGAGCGGCGACATGCCGCCGCATTCCCGGCTGGTGGACGTGCCCGAAGACTCGCGTCCGCGGAACGAGGACTACTAGGTCTGCCGCCGTTGTCCGTCGGTGCCCGTCGGGTCGTAGGGGCGGCATTCATGACGCCCGCCGGCCGGGCGGACACCGCCGGCCGGGCGGACACCGCCGGCTGCGCGGCAGACCCGAGGGCGTCATGAATGCCGCCCCTACAAGCCCTGCGGGACAGTGACTGCGAGGAGGCCGACATGGCGGTTGGATTGCGCGGGGTCGTGCCGATCATCCCCACGGCGTTCGACGGCGACGGGCGGGTGGACCTGCCGGCCACCGGGCGGCTGGTGGAGTTCGCCGTGGCCTGCGGCGCGCACGCCGTGGC
>JACPDV010000432.1:0-5963 GCA_016183835.1 Armatimonadota bacterium | reverse complement strand
CCGCCGCCCGGTCCGCCGCCGGCCGCCTGCCGGTGGTGGCGATGGCCAACCACCCTGGCCTGCCGTTGGCCGTGGAGCTGGCGAAGCGGATGGCCGCGGCCGGGGCGGACATCATCGGGCTCAACCTGCCCCGCGCGTTCGGCGTGCGCGAGGACGACCTCTTCCGCTACGCGGTGGCGGTGGCGGAGGCGACCGACCTGCCGTTCCTGGTGCAGGACTGGAATCCGGGCGGCGGCACGGTCGGCCCCGACTTCTGCGTCCGGCTCCGCGAACGCTGTCCGAACTTCGGCTGGATCAAGCTGGAAGAGCCGCGGATGGGTCCGAAGATGACCGCCATCCACCGCGCGACGAACCAGGAGGTGGGCGTCCTGGAGGGCTGGGGCGGGCTGTTCATGCCCGAGCTGATGCCGCACGGCTGTGTCGGCTCGATGCCCGGCCTGGCGGTCTGCGACGTGCTGGTGAAGGTCTGGGACCACCTGGCGGCAGGCGACCTTTACGGCGCGTTCGGACCCTTCAGCGAGGTGATGCCGTACATCTACTTCTCGCTGGAGAACTTCGAGGTCTATCATCATCTGGAGAAGCGGATCCTGGTGGCGCGCGGGGCGCTGGCCGAGGCGCACGTGCGGGATCTGACGACGCACCCGGACGAGTACGACACGAGCTACTTCGAGTTCCTGCTGGCGAAGCTGCGGGAGACGATCGAGCGGTACGGGCTGGCGTGGCGGGCGATGGGGTAGGGAGGAGTGGGGCGCCGGCGCCGCTAATCCCTTACGCGAGGAAACCGCCCGCCATGCCCGACGTGGACGCCTTCGTCGCGCGCTGGAGCGCCTCGAGCGGCTCGGAACGGTCGAACTCGCAGCTCTTCCTCGGCGAGCTGTGCGACCTGCTCGAGGTGCCCCGGCCCGAGCCCTTCGTCGCCGGCGGCGCCAACACCTACGTCTTCGAGCGCGGCGTCCGCTTCAGCAACGGCGACGGCACCTTCAGCGACGGGCGGATCGACCTCTACCGGCAGGGCTGCTTCGTCCTCGAAAGCAAGCAGGGCGTCCTCCGGCGCGAGGCCGAGCGGGGCAGCGGGCGGGTCCGCACCGGCTCCGCCGTGCGCGCGACCCCGGGCTGGGACCAGGCCATGACCCGCGCCTGCGAACAAGCGCAGCGCTACCTCCACGCCCTCCCGGCCGACGAGGGCCGGCCGCCCTTCGTGCTGACCTGCGACGTGGGGCACTCGTTCGAGCTCTACGCCGAANNNCCGGCGGCGACTACACGCCATTCCCCGCCGCCCCGGCCCACCGCCTCTTCCTCGCCGACCTGGCGAGACCCGAGACCCGCGACCTCCTCCGCAGCATCTGGCTTACGCCGCTCGACCTCGACCCCAGCCGCCGCACCGCCCGCGTCACCCGCGAGATCGCCGACCGCCTGGCCCGGCTGGCCACCTCGCTCGAGGCCGCCGGCCACCTGCCTGAGACCGTCGCCGCGTTCCTCATGCGCTGCCTCTTCACCATGTTCGCCGAGGACGTGGGCCTGCTCCCCGGCCGCAGCTTCACCGAGCTGCTGGACAGCCTTCGCGCCACGCCGGACGCCTTCAAGCCGATGGCCGAGGAGGTCTGGCGGACGATGAAACACGGCGGCTTCTCCGCCGCGCTCCGCGCGCCGCTGCGCCACTTCAACGGCGCGCTGTTCGCCGAGGCCGAGGCGCTCGGGCTGTCCGCCGAGCAGCTCGACCTGCTCCTCGAAGCCAGCCGCGCCGACTGGCGCGAGGTGGAGCCGGCGATCTTCGGCACGCTCCTCGAGCGCGCCCTCTCGCCCCGCGAGCGGCACAAGCTCGGCGCCCACTACACCCCGCGGGCGTACGTCGAGCGGCTGGTGATCCCCACGGTGGTGGAGCCGCTCCGCGCCGACTGGGAGGCCGCCCGCATCGCCGCCCGCAAGCTCGATTCCGGCGGTGAGACGGCCAAGGCCATCGCCGAGCTGCGCACCTTCCACAGCCGGCTCTGCCAGGTCCGCGTGCTCGACCCCGCCTGCGGCTCGGGCAACTTCCTGTATGTCACCCTCGAGCACCTCAAGCGGCTGGAGGGTGAGGTGCTCGACGCGCTCCGCGGGCTTGGCTATGCGCAGGAGGGGCTCGAGCACGCCGAGGGCACGGTGGGTCCGCGGCAGCTCCTGGGCTTGGAGATCAACCCGCGCGCGGCGGCCATCGCGGAGCTGGTGCTCTGGATCGGCTACCTGCAATGGCACCTCAAGACCCGCGGTCTGGGCCACACGCCCGAGCCGGTGATCGGCGACTTCCACAACGTCGAGTGCCGCGACGCGGTCCTGGCCTACGACGGCGTGCCTCAGATGGTGCTCGGCGAAGACGGCCGGCCGGTGATGCGCTGGGACGGTCACAGCACAAAGCCGCACGCGGTGACGGGCGAGCCGGTGCCGGACGAGACCAAGACGGTGCCGGTGTACCGGTACGTCAACCCGCGGCCGGTGGAGTGGCCGGAGGCGGAGTTCGTGGTCGGAAATCCGCCGTTCATTGGGATCTCCCGTATGCGCGCAGCTCTCGGCGACGGGTACGTTGAGTCACTCCGCGCCGCGCATCCGAAAGTGCCAGATTCTGCCGACTACGTGATGTACTGGTGGGACCACGCGGCGGAGCTGGCCCGCGCGGGCAAACTGGACCGGTTCGGCCTGATCACCACGAACAGCATATGGCAGACGTACAGCCGGCGAGTCCTCCAGCGGCATCTTGGCGGCGAGGCACCAGTGTCGATCGCCTTTGCGGTGCCAGACCATCCCTGGGTAGACGCTGCGGACGGTGCGGACGTGCGCATCGCCATGACAGTTGGCCGGGCTGGTGAGGGGGACGGCACGTTGGTTCGGGTCACGGCCGAGGACACAGGTGCCGAGGGCGTGGTTCGCGTTGAGCTTGCCGGGTGCACCGGACGCCTACAGGCCGACCTCACCATCGGCGCAGCCGTTTGGGAGTCGGTGGCCCTCAAGTCCAACGATGGACTAGCGCACCGCGGCGTGCAGCTCATGGGGGCCGGCTTCATCGTTACGCCTGAACAGGCCACGGCGCTCGGCCTTGGGCGCGTGCCCGGCCTGGAGCATCACATCCGGCCCTACCTGAACGGGCGAGACGTGTCCGCATCGCCGCGCGGCGCGATGGTGGTCGACCTTTTCGGACTCGGCGAGGAGGAGGTGCGTCGGCGGTTCCCGGAGGTGTACCAACGGGTGCTGGAGCGGGTGAAGCCGGCGAGGGACCAGAACAACAGGCTGTCCTACAGGCAGAACTGGTGGGTGTACGGAGAACCACGAACGGACCTCCGCGCGGCGCTGGACGGTCTTCATCGCTTCATCAGCACCATCGAGACGTCACGTCGCCGGTACTTCGTGTTGCTCGATGCGGCCATCCTGCCTGACAACAAGCTGGTCAACGTTGCGCTCGAAGACGCCTACTACCTCGGTGTCCTGTCGAGCCGGATCCACGTGACGTGGGCGCTGGCGGCGGGGAGCCGCCTCGGCGTTGGCAACGATCCGGTGTACGTGAAGTCCCGCTGCTTCGACCCCTTCCCCTTCCCCGCCGCCACCGAGTCCCTGCAGCAGCGCATCCGCGACCTGGGCGAGCAGCTCGACGCGCACCGCAAGCGGCAGCAGGCCCTCCACTCCGACCTCACCCTCACCGACATGTACAACGTGTTGGAGAAGCTCCGCGCCGGCACCCCGCTCTCCGCCAAGGACCGTGTGATCCACGAGCACGGCCTCGTCTCCGTGCTGAAGCAGATCCACGACGACCTCGACCGCGCCGTCTTCGCGGCCTACGGCTGGGACCCGGGCCTGTCCGACGAGGAGCTGCTCGAAAAGCTCGTGGCGCTCAACGCCGAGCGGGCCGCGGAGGAGCAGCGCGGGCTGATTCGCTGGCTCCGGCCCGACTACCAGAACCCGGGTGGGCAGGCCACGCAGCTCCGAATCGAGACCGGCGACGAAGTCACGCCTGAACCCGCAGCCACCGCCCGCCGCCCTTGGCCGGCGCGGCTGAGCGAACAGGTGGCGGCGGTGCGCGCGGCGCTGGCGGCGATGGCGGCGCCGGCCACGGCCGAGCAGGTGGCGCGGGGGTTCGAGCGCCGCGCGACCCGGCAGTTCACGGAGCAGGTGGCTGAGGTGCTGCGGCTATTGGAGCAGGAGGGGCAGGCACGGGCCGTGGAGGGCGGGCGGTACGTGGGGCGGTGAGGAGTCAGGCGGACTTGGCGGCGGGCTGGGCTGCCTGCGCGTCCAGCGCCTCCACCGTCCACGCGAACAGGTCCTGGGGGGCGTCCTCGCGGGGCTCGAACGCGATGCCGTGGTCGCCCGCCAACGCCTGCCGGTGGTCCGCGCGGGACTGCAGAACGGCCTGCGGCACGCCGTCCGGGAAGGCGGCACAGTGGGTGCCCCGCCCGGGATCCCAGCGCCGGTGTCGGCAGTAGAAGCAGAGAGGCGGTGGCCCTTGCATCACGTTACTCCGCGCTCTCGGAGCTCGGCGAGTGGCTCGAGTGTAGCACATGGCGCCCGCACGCCCAGTCGGTGCCTGGCTGCACCCGGCGGTTGGAAACCGCGGCAACCATACGAAGTCCGCCTTCGCGGACTCGGATCCCGAACCCACGGCGGTGGGTTTGGCATGGTTGCCGCGGCTTCAGCCGCCGGGGGCGGGAACGCCTGGGCGGGAGGTCCCTCCACCCGTCGGCGAAACAACGCGCGATCCCCGGAGCCGCACCGATGACCGATCGCGAACGCTTCCTCCGCTGCCTCCTCGGCCAGGATGTGGACCGGCCGCCGTTCTACCCGATGTGGTCGCCCTGGGGCCGCGCCTGGCAGCGCTGGGAGCGCGAGGGCAAGCCCGCCGACATCACCTCCTTCCGCTTCCTCCCCCACGACGAGCCGCCCGCCGCCCTGCCCGTGCGCTTCGGACCGTGGCCTCCCATCGAGCAGACCGTGCTCCATGAGGACGACGACCACCGCGTCTGGATCGACTCGTGGGGCATCCAACGGCGCGATCGCAAGCATGGCGAGTCGATGCCCGAGTTCGTCAAGTTCCCCATCGGTACTCGCGACGACTGGGAGGCGTACCGGCGCGAGCGGCTCGATCCGGCCAATCCCGACCGGCTCGCCGGACCGTGGCGCGAGTGCGCCGCCGAGTGGTCCGCGCGCGGGATCCCCGTCCAGCTCGGCAACTTCCCCGACCTGACCGTCTTCGGCGGCGTGCGCTGGCTGCTCGGCGATGAGGAGTGCCTGCTCGCCTTCTACGACCAGCCCGACCTGGTCCACGACATCATGGACCACCTCACCACCATCTTCGTCACGCTGATCGACGCCGTGGCAAGCCAGGTGCGCGTGGACGTGGTGCACGTCTGGGAAGACATGTGCGGCAAGCAGGGGAGCCTGATCTCGCCAGCCCACTGGCGCGAGTTCGTGGGGCCGTGCTACCGGCGGATCAAGGAGGCTCTGGAGCGGAACAACATCCCGATCTTGTCGGTGGACACGGACGGCAATCCCGAGGCGATCGTGCCGCCGATGATCGAGCGCGGGGTGAACTGGCTGTGGCCGTTCGAGGTGGCGGCCGGGTGCGACGTGAACGTCTACCGGCGGCAGTATCCCGAGCTGGGAATGCTGGGCGGGATCGACAAGCGAGCGCTGGCAGTCGGCCCGGAGGCCATCGATGCGGAGCTGGACCGGGTCTGGCCGGCGGTGGAGGCCGGCCGCTACATCCCCGACCTCGACCACCTCGTGCCCGATGATGTGTCGTGGGAGAACTACCGGCACTACTGCGAGGCGCTGCGCGAGCGCGTGATGGCGATGGCGTAACCAAGCGGCGGGTCCGGGATGTGGCGCCGGCCGCCGTAGGGGCACGCCTCTGGCGTGCCCGCGCACCCCGGCGCCCGACAACGCCGACCGGACGGACACGCCGAAGGCGTGTCCCTACGCGGTTGCGCGATACCCCCGGCGGT
>JACPDV010000431.1 GCA_016183835.1 Armatimonadota bacterium | reverse complement strand
TGGACTACCAACGCCTGATCCTCTCCCAGCATCTGCGCTCATCTGCGTCATCTGTTGATCCACCCCATTCGGAGTCTCAGCCGTGAGCCAACCACCCTGGAGCGGCAGGTTCGAGCAGGCCATGGCTGACGCCATGACCGCTTATACCCAGTCCCTCGCCATCGACGCCCGCATGGTCGCCGAGGACATCTGGGGGAGCCAGGCGCATGCCCTCATGCTCGGCGAAGTCGGGCTGCTGTCGCCGGAGGAGCTGCGCGTCATCCTCACCTGGCTCGAACGCGCCCGCGACGACCATGAGGCCGGGCGGCTCGTCCTCCGGCCCGAGCTCGAAGACGTGCACATGAACGTCGAGCGCTACCTGATCGACGGCGCCGGGGCCGAGTTCGGCGGCAAGCTCCACACCGCCCGCTCGCGCAACGACCAGGGGCTCACCGACTGCCGGCTCTACGTCCGCGCCCGGCTGCTCGACACCGAGGCCGCCCTGCAGGCGCTCTGCCGCGCCATGCTCGACCTGGCCGCAGCCCACGTTGAGACCGTCATGCCGGGCTACACCCACACCCAGCATGCGCAACCCATCACCTTCGGCTATTGGGCCGCGGCGCACGTCAGCGTCTGGCTGCGCGACCTGCGGCGGATTGGCAACGCCTACGACATCGTCAACCTCTCGCCCCTGGGCGCATGCGCACTGGCCGGCACCGACCTGCCCATCGACCGCGCCCTTACCGCCAAGCTGCTTGGCTTCGACGGGGTGCTGGAGCATGCGCTCGACGCCACCTCATCGCGCGACTTCCTCGCCGAGACGCTGTCGGCGTTGGCGATCCTCATGCTCCACATGAGCCGGCTGGGCGAGGAGCTGGTCTACTGGAGCAGCCACGAATTCCGGATGATCGAGCTGTCCGACGCCTACACCTCGGGCAGCAGCATCATGCCGCAGAAGAAGAACCCTGACTGCGCCGAGCTGACGCGCGGGAAGGCGGCGCGCGTGGTGGGCGACCTGATGGCGCTGCTAACCTGCCTCAAGTCGCTCAGCATGGGCTACAGCCGCGACCTGCAGGAGGACAAGCCGCCGGTCTGGGACGCGCTCGACCAGACCCTCGGCGCGCTGGCCACGCTGCACGGGGCCGTGTCGACGCTGACCGTGAAGCCTGAGCGGATGCGCGAGCTGGTGGACGCCAACTTCGCGACGGCGACGCAGCTCGCCAATTGGCTCGTGGTGGCGCGGGACGTGCCATTCCGCCGGGCGCACGAGATCGTGGGGAAGCTGGTGCGGGCGCTGACCGACGAGGGGAAGCGGCTCACCGACACGGCGCGGGTGGCGGAGCTGCTGGGCGAGCAGGACGTCTCGGCGGGCGACGAGTTGGCGGACGTGCTCAACCCGCTGTTGGGCGTGGCGCGCCAGGCGAGCCAGGGCGGTCCGGCGCCGGAGGAGACGCGGCGGATGATCGCGGGGTTCGGCGGGGCGCTCGCGGAAGCGGAGGCGGACACGCTGGCGCGGGCGGAACGGGTGGCGGCCGCGCGGGCGGAGACGGCGCAGCGGGTGGCGGCGGCGATGGGTTGAGTCAGGGCTGAGCGGGCGGTGCCTCGGCCTGGGCGCGAACGGCGGCTTCGCGGCGGAGTCGGTCGCAGTACTCGCGGAACTCATCCGAGCGTTCCGCCCACCAAGCGATGCGCTGCTCTGGCGTCAGCCCTTGAAGCTGTGACCGTACCCATGCCGCTCCCTCGTGCATCATGTCGACGCAGTCGAAGGCCTTAGTCTTCATAGCGCAGCACCTCGGGCGGGGAGTGGATCCCCAGATCCGCATAGCCCTGCACGGCATTGACAGCATTGTACAACCTGATCTTGCCATGGTGCACGATGTGCCGGAAGTTCCAACTCACGATCAGCCGGCAACCGGTGACCGTGGCCGTGGCCACGTGCAACGCGTCGGCGGCCCAGGTCTCGCCGAGGATGCCAGCGGCCAGGTACGCCTGTAACAGGTTGTCGGCCTCAGCGGTTTGGTCAACCTGCTCGGACAGCGGCACGAGGCTGTCGAACAACTCGCGCACTGCCCCGGGCGCGAGCCGGAGCTCGATTTCAAGCAGCGGCGCAACTGCCAGCGCGAATCGTCCCGCTCGAAATTCATCAAAGAAAGCGTTACTCGCCTTCCTGAACTCATCGTCGAAGCACCCGCCGTAGACGGAGGTGTCGGCGTAAACGCGGACTGGTTCTCTCATTGGATCTCGCCGGTGTGCGGGCGTTCACAGGCTGCTTCGTCCGCCTCACAGACGTTCCTCCCGGAACAGCGCCTCCGCAGGGGGCCGCAGGATGCTTGGCTAACCCTGGACCGCGAGGGCAACGGGGCACAAGAGAGGTTGCTGACGAGCCACGACGAACGGTGGTCGCGCGTTACGCATGAACCTGTCCGCCCGGCCGAGCCGGTTGATGAGGAGGACAATGATGGGGTGGGCATCGTACGTGGAGGACATGGTGGAGCGGCTTGATGCCGACCGTTGGCAGCCGCTTGACCGCAGGCTAGACGACGTGGCGAGCCAGTGCCCGCACCTTCGTCAGCAGTTGGCGTCGTTCCGCTCGGACGCGTCGCGAACCTTGACGGAGGTGCGCCGCGCTCTGCTCGAAGCGACCTCGATGCTGGAGCTTGCCACAAGCCCGGAAGTGGATCTTGCCTGCGAGAACCAGTGCTTGGAGAGGACAGTAGGTGCGCTGGCGGAGCGCTTGGCTGTGAGCAAGCAGCAGGCAGCAGATCAGCATACCGAGCTGAGGAAGCTCCGGCTCCAGGTGCAGGCCGCAAGAGCGGAACTGCGGACCGCGCAGCACGAGCTGACGAGCACGCGGCGTCAGCTGGCGGAAGCCCAGAAGGCCGCAGCCGAGTTGGCGGGCGCGCGCGCGCTACGTGGGAGAGCAGGCGAGAGCGCGAGGAGACTCGCTGAGGACCTTGGCGGTCTGCAGCGTACTATCGGCGCACCGACCGCAACACCCGGCATGGCATCCAGACTGGCTGCGGGGCTCCAAGGGGACGCCGAGCGGCTAGCCCAGCAGCTCGGCGCGCGGACGTACGGGACGGCTGGCAAGAGCGGCCGGAGGAGACCGACGCGGTAGCACGAGTGCGATAGGATGGGCCAGCCAGCCAGCCCGTGCAGCTGTTCCTTGAGGCGCGCTTGTGAACGCTCACGCCGGTGCGGCGGGGTTCTCCTTCGGCCATGGCGAGTGCCGGTAGACGGCCTCTGCCGTCGGGCGGGGCGCTCGTCATCCACACGGTTCGCGCCTGAGGTACAATGACTGGCCAAGGCAATCGGGCCATGCGCCGACTCGCCGAGA
>JACPDV010000407.1 GCA_016183835.1 Armatimonadota bacterium | reverse complement strand
CTGTGGGCTGAGCAGCTCCATCTCGATGTACTCGCCCGCGGCATCGGGCGAGGTGTAGACCTCTTCGCAACAGCCCTTGTCCGGGTAGCTGCCGCCGCTGACATAGGTCAGGTGCTCGCTCACCACCAGGCTGCCCTTGACCCACGCGATCCAGCCGGCCGGGCTGTCGGAGCCGAACTTGGACGGCAGCGCCGGGTCGCGCGTGATCTGCAAGACACCCTCGGCCACGCGGTGGTTCCCGGGCTTCTTGGTCGGCAGCGAGATGTTGCGATAGCCGGCCTTGAAGCTGCCGGCGGTGTAGGTGGGCAGGTAGACCACGTCGGGGTGATCGCACTGCGTGACGTTCCAGATGGTGCACAGCTTCGCCGGCCCCTGCACCTTCTGGAAGCGCTGGACGATGGTCAGCCGCGGCCGGCGCGGGTCGAGCCGGAAGGTGCGGATGGCGCGGACGCCGTAGGTCGTGCTGACGGGTGAGATCAGCCTGACGGTGCCGTCGCCCAAGATCTCGGCGCGGTGGGGGAGTCCATCGAGCGCGGTGTCGGGCGGCCAGGCGCGACCCATGTCGGCGGGCCAGCGGTCCTGCTCGGCGGGCCAGGCCTTGTCGCCGCCGAAATTGAACCAGTCGGTGGCAGTCTCGGGACGAGCGCTGCCGTAGAGCGCGGGGTTCTCCCACAGCGGGTTGTCGTCCCAGGTGTAGGCGAAGCGCATCAGCCGCCCGACCGCGGGCACGAGGACGACGTCGACCTGACCGTTGGTGAGGTAGACCGACCCGGGCCAGCCGCGGTAGTCGATCTCTTCGACGCGCACCCCGGCCAGGGGCGCGGTGAGAAGGATGGCCAAGGCGGCGGCAAGGGGTGTCATCGGCACGGCTCCGAAGCCGAGCGGTGAGTTCGGCCCGGGCGGCGGTGGATCCTTGACCCAAAACGAAGGCCGGGCGGGACCCGGCCTTCGCAGGGGGAGATGGGGTGTCTGCGGCTAGAAGTTGGCGAGCAAGGAGATCAGGTTGAGGTCCGGCGCACCCTCCAGATGCTGGAATCCGTAGTCGAACGTGAACTGCTTGAACATGAGCGAGAGACCCACGCCGAACGCCTTTTGTGCGACGCCGGCGCGGACGGAGATGTTCTCGGTGAGGGCGCGCTCGCCGCCGAAGCGGATCTGGCCCTCGTGGGCCACGGAGCCGATGTCGAACCAGTCGAGCCCGAGGGTGGTCCACTTGTCCGGCCGGTAGGCCACGCCCAGGTTGTAGACGCGCTTGAACAGGCCGATGCCCCTGAAGCTCGGCTCGTTGACGTTGAGGACCGCCGCGCCGATGCTCCAATCGGGCAGGTTCTCCGGGGTGTAGAGCACGCCGAGGTCGAAGCCGAAGCCGGTGCCCTTGGCGCCCGGGATCTTGACTTCCTGATACCGGACATTGACGCCGAAGGCCATGCCGTCGCGCCATTCCTGACCATAGGTCAGTTGGTAGATGCGGTCCTTGCGCCCGGTGCCGTCATTGGCATCGATGAAGCTCAGAGCGCCGCCGAGCTTGTGTTCGCGGATGGGCTCCACGTAGGCGAGGCGGAGGTAGTCCTCGCCGGGGGCGTTGACCTTGAGGTCCACCTCAGCCTGTCGGTCCTGGATCTGAGACATGCCGGCAGGGTTGAAGTTCAACCCGGCGGCATCGTCGGCAATGGCGAAGGCGCCCGCCAGCCCGACGGTGCGCGCGCTGCCCCGGAAGGGGTAGAAGCCCGCGCCGGTTTTGTCGTCCTGTGCGGAGGCCACCCACGGCGTAACGAGCAGAGCGGTGAGGGCAAGCGCCGAGAGGCGCGGCAGACGGGACATACGTGTCCTCCCTTTCAGTACCGGTTGTCCACCTCGAAGAAGATGCTACCCCGTTCGATGGAATAGCGCAAGCGCAATTCGCGACTCCCAATCAGCCGGTAGAGCCACAGCTCCGATTCGGCAAACGAGCCGATGGTGCTGCTCTGGAAGACGGTCTGCCCTTGCACTCCCCAGTGCTCCGTGAGCGACCAGTCGAGGAGCGCCGAGGCCGACAGGGTGCGATCTCCGAGGCTGTAGTTCGCGAACGCGTAGCCGTTCCAGCGACCCTCCTGGTACACCTGCCAGTTCAGCGTCAACAGGTGCCGGTCCGGGAAGCGGAAGGTGCTGTTCCACGATGTGTCAAACGTGTAGCCCAAACTCATGTTCATCAGTCGCCCGAGCTGCTGTCGCCACGACGCGTTGAAGGTGAAGCTCGCCTCCTGCGCACCGTTGATCTCGTTCGAGAACCGCAGCCCGCCGTACGGCTGCAGCGTGGCGCCCTGCCACAGGTGCCACGGATTCTTCGTCAGACTCAGACTCGCGCTCTGGCGGTAAGTCTCCCTGCCGGCGAACCGGCTGTAGCTCGTGCCGAGCGAGCTGCCGAGGTAACCGCCCAGGGACTTGAGCTGCACGGGATAGGGCTGCCAGGTGAAGTTGCCGTTGGCGCTGAGGCCCTCGCCGAACTCCGACAGGTAGTCCACGTTCAGCCCGATGTTCAAGCTCCCGGGACCCGCTGGTGTATAGAGCGCGGCGTTGCTGAAAAAGTTGCGGTGCCGCGGCCACGCCAGCGACAGGGAGCCGAGGCTGAACAGCCCGAAGCGCTGGTTGTGGTCGTACTCCAGCCCGAAGTTCTTGCCAAGCTGATCGACGATGAAGTCCGACGAGCCGCGGTCTTCCTTGAAGTCGGTGTGGTGGCGGTAGAGGAACTGCAGCCCCGTCTCGCGGCCGAACACGCCCGACCGCACGCCGCGCGTCAGGCGGACCTCGTTGGTGGTCCGGTCGCCCACGGCGAAGTAGTAGGGCACGTCCAGGATCCAGCCGTCCTGGGTGCTGTAGTTGACCCACTGCGAGATCGCCGGGCCGGCCCGGGCGCTGTAGCCCAGCGGCTCGAAATGGTAGGCCAGGCTCATCACCTGCCGCTCGTTGACGATGAACCGCGCGTGCTCGAAGCGGATCTTCTCGTGCGGGTAGATGGCGACCCGCCGCGCTCGGATCCAGATGCTGATCCCCGACACATCGAACATGTCGAAGGTGCCCGGCGGAAGCTGCCGATCGGGGGTCCGCCCCAACGCCCGGCCGGTGAACTGGATCGTCTCGCCCAACTGCGCGCTGTACATGGCGCCCGTGAAGCTGCGCAGGTCGAGCACCAGCTTCTCGCCGTGGTAAGGCGGCTTGCTGCTGTCCTCCAGCTCCTTTGGGTCATACGGCGGCGGCTTGCTGGCGACGGTCACGCCGCGGTAGTAGTCGCGAGCGATCAGCAGGTAGTCCTGCAGGTCGATGTGGATCTTGGCGGCGCGGATCTCCACCCCTTTGTAGCTCACCACGCCGTTGCCGATCACCTCGACCAACTGGTAGGCGGGCTCGGGGGCATAGGCGATGTGCTCGCCGGAGACGCGGATGATGTTGTCGACGGCCTCGCCCGGTCCGCCCGGTCCGCCGAAGCCGACCTCGATACGGTCGAGCCGGCCGCCGCCCTGGTCGACCGCGCCGGTCACATTGGCGCGGGTCTCACGCGTGGTGGAGCGAAGCAGGCACCTGGCGTAGCCGCTCTGCACGGGGACGAGCAGCGTTTGCCCGCCGCGCCCGCCGCCGACGGGCACCAACTCGCCATAGTCGGTGGTGAACACCACGTTCACTCCGCCGGCGATGAGCGCCCCGTCGCTGCGGACCTCGGCCGTCAGGGTGAGCGTGCTGTTGCCGTCGGCGGGAATGCGATCGGGCGCGGCGCTGAGCTCGATCGTGGTGGCGCCGTGGGCACACGAGGCGAGCAGCACCGCGAGCAACGCGGCAAGTCGGCGGGACCGCGATCTCATCATCCGCGCCGCTATGCCTCCGCTCGCCTCGTGGCCACGATCGCTATTGCACCGTGATGGCCAGTTGCGATTGCACCTGGGTGCCCGCGATGGTAGCGGTCATCACCGCCCCACCGGGATCTGCGCCGGACGTGATGGTCACCTCGATCTCGCCATTCTTGTCCGTCGTGCCGCTGCTGGGCGCGGTGACCAACCCGGTCGGCTGGACCGCCAGGGACACCTGGATCCCCGCCCGGACCGCGTTGCCGCGCGCATCGCGCGCCACCAGCTTGAGTTTCTTCGAGGTCGGCAGCGTCCCGCTCCCGGTCACGCCCAGCGCCACCGTTTGCACCTGCACGCCCGCATCGAGGAAGATCACCTGGGCCGGCGTGCCCGGGATCAGGGTGATCAACGTCTGCGAGGCCACCGCCGGATCCTCGATCATGTTGGCGCCCAGAGTGATCACGTTCGCCGGCGGATTGCCCAGCGTGGAGGCGTCCGTGCCGGCGCGGTAGACCGCCACCGCCTTCCCGTCGGTCACCAGGATGGTCTCGGTCCACGGCCCATCGTGGAACGGGAAGTTCTGCACGTTGCCGGCCGCCCGCAAGGCCCCGTTGGTGGAGGTCAGCGAGATGGCCACGTGGAACCCCGCGAACCCGGCCGCCACGTTCGGATCCGGCACCGGCTGACCCAGCGCGTCGAGCACGGTGGCGGTAACGTTGGTCGTGGACGCATTGTCCGCCACGAGCTGCGACTGACCGGGCTGGAGGATGATCACGTTCGGCCGCGAGGCCAGGAACGCGACGGTCTGGCTCTGGAGCTCGATGTTGTCGGGCAGCTCGGGCGCCCGCGCCTGGAGGTTCACGCTCAACTGCGAACCGGCCGCGGTCACCACGTCGCTCTGCAGGTCCACCTTGAGCTGCCCGGCCAGGTCCGTCATGCCGCGGATCTGCCGCCCGATGGTGTCGAGCTGCTGGGCCGTGGCGGGCAGCTTGACGAAGGTGCCACGGTCAGTGGTCAGGTCCACCTGCACGCCGCCGACCGGCACGTCGGAGGCGTCGCGGATCTCCACGAGGGCGGTGCAGGTCGCCTTCCCGTTCCCCGACAGGTTCTGCTTGTCGACCGTGAACGTCATCTGCGTGGGCGAGGTGTGCGGGATGGCGAGCACGCCGGTGTCCGGCGAGTCGCCCTTGCCGAAGTCGCTCTCCACGCCCTGGCTGTCCACCGAAGTGACGGCGTAGTAGAAGGTGGCGTTGTTGGTCAGTTGCAGATCGTCGAAGGTCAACTGGTTGGACGGCACCTGGCCGACCCGCGCGATCCCCGGCGCGGTGGCCGGACTGGTCTGCGCGGGCCCGATGGGCGTCTGGCTGCGGTAGATGCTGTAGGCCGACACGTCGCCGGCCACCGGCTGCCAGGCCAGCCGCACCATGCGGTCGAGCCCCGCGGCGCGCAGCCCGGACGGCGCCGCCAGCGCCGCATTGACCGTCACGGGCGAAGCCGCCGTGGCCGGGCCGCGCTGCCCGGCATTGTCCACCGCGCGCACCGCGAAGGTGTACGTGCCGTCGGGCAGCGGCCCGTCGGTGAAGGCCGTGAGCGTCGCATCCGCGGTGCCCACCAGCGTGAACCCGGTCAGGTCGATCTGCCGCGAGCCGCGCGGATCCGAGCGCGTGGTCTCCGCCCGGGTGTTGATGGCGATCCCGCGCAGCCACTCACTTCGGCCCGTGGGGCGGCGCGACCGCGAGCGATCCCGCCGGCGCAGGATCTCGTACATGTCGATATTGCTCTCGGGGTTGCGCAGCCAGCTCAGGAACACCCGCCCCGACGCATCCACCGTGGCGTTGACGCTGCGCGGCGCCTGCGGCCGGGCGGTGGCCGAGCCCTGCACCGTGACCGCGTTGGAGTCGTTGCCGGTGAGCAACTGGTTGACATTGACCGCGGTCACCGGCTGCACGACGTAGGTGTAGGGCAGGTCGTTCTGCACCGTGGTGTCGTCGAATTGGAGCACATTGCCCAGCCGCACGAGCTGATCCGGGCTGTTGATCCCGGTGTCCGGCACGCCGCCCTGCCGCCGGAAGACGATGTAGCCGGTCACGAACGCGCTGCTGGCGGTCCAGGAGAGCGAGACGAAGCCGTTCCCGCCGTTGGCCGCGAGCGCCGGCGCGTCGCCGATGTTGGCGCCCGCCCGCGCGGCGTTGCTGGTGGCCGAGATGGGCCCCACCTCGCGGTTCGGCCCCACACCGGCCACGGCCACGGCGTACTCGTAGATCACGCCGTTGACGGCCGTGGTATCGATGAACGAGGTCTGCGCCCCGCCCTGCACGGTGGGCTGTGAATTGGTCCCGGGGTTGGGGAGCAGCGTGAACCCGGCCGCCTGCCGGCTGCGAATGGGTTGGTTGCCCACCCCGCGGCGGTAGACATTGTACCCGGCGGTCGCCAGGTTGGCGGTCCAGGTGACGCGCACGCTGTTGGCCTCGGAGACCGCGCGCACGCCGGTCACGCCCAGCCCGCCGGCCGACTTGGAGCCCCCACCGCCGATGCTCGAGATGGCGAAGATGCCACCCACCGCGGCGAGGACGCCGAGGACGATCCAGAGCACGTTGCCGGGCCCCTTCTTGGCCTTGGTGGCCGCCTGCTCAGCCGGCTCGGGCGGCTGCAGGCCCGGGGCGTCGAGCAGCGCCGCGGCCAGGTGGAGCGCGGCGCGCTCGGTCAGGCCGGTGCGCAGGAGCGCCTTCTCGCGGTCGGTGTGGGCCACCTGCTTGATGTTCTTGGAGATAGTCCGGGCGACGGTCGGCTCGGCGGCCGGGTCGTCCGGGATGCCATACTCGAAGAGGGTGACCTCGACCGACGCCGAGGTCTTGTCGGCGGCCTCGGTGTAGGTGTCCACCGTGCCCACCAGGACACTGGTCAGCCCGAGCTTGCGGGCCAGATCGATGGCCCCGGCCTTGTCCGTGGGCGGGGTCTGGAGGTCGGCCTCGGTGATGGCGCCCTCGTCGATGGCCTGCCGGATCATCGGGTCGCGGGCATTGAGCGAGACCAGCGCGATGGGCTGCCGCACCTTCGCAGTTTCCCCGCGGAACCGGCGCAGGGCGCTGGTCAGCTCATTGGTGATGCGCTGGGGGA
>JACPDV010000419.1 GCA_016183835.1 Armatimonadota bacterium | reverse complement strand
GTCGGGCACGTCGGGGTCGTAGCCGCAGCGGCCCCACACCTCGTACCACAGCCAGTTGCGCTCAAACTCCCACCGGAAGAACGGCTGCGGGAAGGTCTGCGGGTTGAGGTAGTACTCGCCGAGCGGATAGTACGCGCCGATGGGCTCCGTGGTGAAGCCGGGGCTGTCGCCGAGGCGGCAGCTCCTTGCCAGCCGGCGGACGAAATCGGGGTCGCCCCACTGGAAGATGCGGTGCGTGCCGCAGGCGCGCACCTGCCACAGGTTGTCGTAGCGGTGCGGCAGGCTGGTGTAGGTCTGATAGGAGTAGCTTCCCCAGCCGGTCATCCGCTCGCCCTGCACCTGGTAGGGCAGCCCGAGCTGCTCGCCGTTGTACTTCAGCTCGACCAGGCACCGCCCCTGGTGCGCGTCGGCGATCTCCATGATCTTGGCGCGCGAGGCGATCCAGGAGCGCGTGTAGAGGTTGATGGGCCGGCCCGAGAGGCGCACGCCTTCGAGGTAGGAGTGCTTGAAGAAGTCCTCCGGCTGCCCGCTCTCGCCGATGCGGAAGCCGAAGGCCCACAGGCCGGGGCACTCGGTCAGCAGCTTGGCCACGCACCGTGCGGTGTAGTCGGCCAGCTTGCCCCCGGGCACGTTCGCCGGGGCGTTGTAGTTCATCAGGCCGACCTTGATGCCGCGCTCGGCCGCCAGGGCGATGACCTTCTGAAAGACGGCGAGGTTGCGCGCGGTCTTGTCCGCGCCGATGTCGGCCTCGGGGTACTCGTCGAGGTGGATCAGGTAGGGGAAGACGTTGGGGAACCCGGTGGTCTGGTAGTCGTAGAGCGCGTGGAGGTCGAGGAAGTTGTGCCGGCTGCGGGCGAGCGAGTCGAGGTAGCCCTGCCAGAAGTCGTCGGCGAAGTACCACGAGTTGGGGTCGTCCAGCGCCTGCTGGTGGAGGAACTGGTTGACGCCGCGGAGCTCGAGGTAGGGCGAGCGCTCGCGGGGCTGGATGGCGCGGAGAGCGGCGCCCGGCGGGAGCCAGCGAAGCTGCTCCGCGAGGTCGATGGCGCCGTACATCACGCCGGCCGCGTCGGACCCGGTGACGATCAGCGTGCCGCCGTCGTCGCGCGCGAGGCGGTAGGACTCGGGCTTGCCCGGCGGCGCGAAGCGTTGGCTCAGACCCGTGGCGGGCCACACGGCGAGGCGGACTCCGGCGGGCGCGCCGGGTCCGGCGACGCGGGCGGCGAGGCCGCGCAGTTCGGCCGAACGGCCAATCTCGGCGGCGCCGAAGCTGACCGGGCCGGGGCACTGGCTGGGGACGGCGATCACCAGGGACGGCGGCGCAGCGAGGGCAGGCCACGCCAGGGCGAGCGCGAGGAGGGTTCGCAATGTCCGCAAGCTGTCTCTCCGCGGAGACGATCGCCGCCGCGCAGGTCTGTTTCCCGCGGTCGGCCGGGCTTCCTCTCGCCGGCCGGCGCCGGAGGGCGCGGGAGGTCAACGGGGGCCGTGTCTGACCGCGGGCGCGTTCCCTGTTGCGCTCGCGTTGTGGCGTGGCTTGCTGCATCGCCCCACACCGTTGCCGGGGAGGGACGACCATGCGACCGAGTGCATTCCTGACGGCCAATCGCCGGTGGGCACTCCGCCGGCTTGGCGCGCTCGCCGTAACCGTCGGCTTGATCGCCGCATACGCCGGATGCGGAGACCACCTAACCGGGTCGATCTTCTCCTGGACCGTCACGCCCTACGGGCGGATCGTCGAGCCGGGCGGCCAAGCGGTCTTCGCCATCAACGTGGCCAGCAAGGTGGACATCAACGCTGGCGTCGCCTTCGCCGTGCGTGGCCTGCCTGCCGGCGCCACGGCCGATATCTCCCCACCGGAGCTGCCGAGCGGCGCCCAGGACGCCACCGCCACCATCACCGTGCCCGCCGACACTGAGCTGGGCACGTACCCGCTGATCTTCACGGCCACCGAGGCGGGTCAGCGGCCCATCGACTCGGTCTGGCGGGACCTGATCGTCGAGAATGCCGCAGGGCAGCCCGACTTCTCCCTGGAAATCGGCCCGACGAACCTGGTGCTCGACGTGGCTGGTGGGCAGTCGTGCGATTTCAAGCTGTGGCCGCGGAACAACTTCGTGGGCACCGTCGATGTCTCGCTCGAAGGGCTCACCGACGACCTCGAGCTCGCTCCGGCGCCGACGCCCTCATCGCTGACCATCGGTCCGGTCGGCGCCACAAGCGGCGGGTTCGTCCTGTTATTCCGGGCCAACGGCGCGGTCCAGTCGCCGGTGGTCCTTACGTTCCGAGCCGTCTCGGGCGCGATCACCCACACCCGGACCATCACCGTGACGCTGCCGACGGGCGGTGGCGGCGACGCCGACTTCACCCTCGACGTTCGGCCGACGGACTTCACTTTTGCGGCCCAGCACGACGAGAAGACCTTCGATTTCACCGTCACGCCGGTCAACGGGTTCCGCGGCGACGTCGACATGGCGCTGGTCTTCGAGAGCAGCTTCCTCTTCCTTGTGACGGGTCCCAGCCCCGATCCGGTGGCGATTACCTCGGACGACCCGGTCAGCGGCAACTTCATCTTCTACGCGTTCACCGGGGTACCGCCCAACCCGCCGCCCACGGATGTGACCTTGAGGGGCACGAGCGGGGCGCTGACCCATGAGGTCCACGTGACGGTCGGGCCGCCGCCGCCGTAGAGCTGCGGCAACCGGCCGCGTAGGGCGAGCGGCAACGGCTTCGTGCGCCCGACCGGCAACACGGTGGTGGCGCTCAGCAGCCGCGAGAACGAGGACGTGGCGCAGAGCTTCGAGGTGCCCATCGGCCTGCCGGGTCTGACCGCGCTGGGCGGGACGCTGGGTCCGCATGCCTTCGTGGTGGGGCAGCGCGATCGCGGCCGGCTGTGGCTGCAAGTCAACGGCGGGGCGGAGCGAGCGGCGGAGCTGGCTATCGGCGAGGACGCGGGCGCCAAGCGGTGAACTGCCGCCGCAGGAGCCGACCCGTGAGCCAGCCGACCCTCGACCACGCCCAACCCTGGTTCCCTCACCCGCAGGCCGCGCCGCGCTGTGAGCGGGATGGCGACACCTTCGGCATCGCCGCCAACGGCACCCGCACCTGCGTCGGCGGGTGGCAGCTCCGCTTCGTCGGGATCGAGCCGGGCCGGCGCTACCGCATCGTCGCCGACGTGACGCACGACGGGGTAGGGGAGCCGCGCGATCAGCTCCGCTGCTCGGCCCACTGGTCCGACCTGGCACCCGGAGCGCATCCCGCGGGGAGCGGCATCAACGACGACACGCTGCCGCACTTCGACGGCCCTGACCACACCCGGTTCGCCCGCGAGCTGGCGGCGCCCGACGGCTGTGAGTGGCTCACGCTCCGCCTCACGCTGCGCTGGACCGCGAACGGCGAGACGGTCTGGTCACCGCCGGTGGTGGAGGAGATCGAGCCCGTGGAGCCGCGTCCGCCGGTGCGCGTGGCGGTGGTCACCGGGCAGGTGGCACGGCGCTCGGGGATCAAGACCATCGCGGCGAACATCGAGTTCTACGCCGGGACCTGCGAAGCCGCCTGCCGGGCGGGGGCGAAGCTGCTGGTGATCCCCGAGATCGCGCTGCAATGGGGCGTGCCGGGCCACGGGCTCGACCTGGCGCTGCCCGTCCCGGGGCCGGAGACGGAGGTCTTCGCCGATCTGGCGAGGCGCTACGGGGCGCGGCTCTGCCTGGGCATGTGGGAGCGCGACGGCGACGCGGTGTACAACTCGGCGGTGCTGATCGCGCCGTCGGGCGAGGTGGATGGGATCTACCACAAGGTGCACCTGGCGGCGGATGGCGAGGACGTGAGCGGCACGCTGCCGGGCGACGGCTTTCCGGTGTTCGACACGGAGGTGGGGCGGATCGGCTGCAACATCTGCATGGACAGCTCGTGCGCCGAGTCGTCGCGGATGGTCGGGCTGGGCGGCGCCGAGTGGCTGCTGTTGCCGATCATGGGGGATCACCGCGCGGACCGGTTCACGCCGGGTCCGCCGATCCACAACGACGGCCGTTGGCTGGCGATCCAGCGCACGCACGCGATGGACAACCAGTTGACGATGGTCATCGCGCGGAACACGGTGCAGGCAAGCTGCATCATCGACCGCAAGGGCGACGTGCTGGCCTGGAACGACGGCGACCAGGACTTCGTCCTGGCGGACGTGCCGCGCGACGACGGCTACCGCTGCTGGACGGGCGGGTGCTTCCGCGGGACGAACTGGATGCAGCGGCGGCCGGGGCTCTACGGGGCGTTCGTCGATGTCGAGTGCTTCGGGTCGGCGCGGCCATGAGACGTCGATCTGCCGCGTGGCTGATCCTCGCCGCCGGGACCTGCCTGGCCGCGCCCGCCCCCGACCTGGACGGCGCCGCCTGGATCTGGACCTCCGACTCTGCCGGACTCAATGCCGAGCGAGGCACACGCTACTTGCGCACCGTGTTCGACGTGCCCGCCGGCGGCGAGGGCGCCACCGCAGCCCTCACCGCGACCGCCGACAACCTGCTCACGGTCTACCTCAACGGCACGGTCGTGCTGTCGCGGACGGCCGACCCGGACGCCTGGAACCGGCCGCTGGTGGCACAGGTCGGCGGGCTACTTGTGCCGGGCCGCAACTGCCTCGCGGCCGTCGTGACCAACACGGCGCCCGGCGCGGCCGGGCTGGTGGCCAAGCTGACCGTACCCGGCCGACCGCCCGTCACCGTGGTTACCGACGGCGGCTGGCGCGGGTCGGTACGTGAGGCCCCCGGCTGGATGCGGCCGGAGTTCGATGACTCGGGCTGGCCGGCCGCGCGGGTCCACGGCGACTTCGGCATGCCGCCGTGGGGCACGATGGGCCTCACCGTCACCCCGGCGGTGCCGCTCGACTTCGAGGGCGCGAGCTGGATCTGGACGCCGGAGCCGAAGGGTCTGGGCGCCGTGTCCGCGGGCACCGCCTGCTTCCGGGCGTGGCTTGAGCTGCCCGCCGACACGCGCGGGATGCGGGCCGAGGCGATCCTCACCTGCGACAACGCCTTCACGCTGTACGTCAACGGCCGGCGCGTGGGCCGCGGCACGGAGTGGACCCAGACCCGGCGGTTCGACCTCACCGCCGCGCTGCAGCCGGGCCGCAACCTGCTCGCCGTGCAGGGACTCAACACGCTTTCCGGCCCGGCCGGGCTGCTGGCCAAGTTCGCGGTCACGCGGCCCGGCGCCGACCCCGTGGTGAGGGTCACCGACGGCTCGTGGCGCTGCTCACTGCGGGAGACGGCCGGCTGGCGCGACGGAGCGTTCGACGACTCCGGCTGGCCGACGGCGCAGGTGTGGGGCGCTCACCCGACGCCGCCGTGGGCCGTCGACCTCCGCGTGCCGCCGGCCGCGCAGGAGCGTGCCGGGCGGCCGATCCCTCGGCTGGCGGACTGGTCCGCTGCGGTCCACCGCTACCCCGTGGTGTTCGTGCAAGGGCTGGTGCAGGTCTCGGCCCGGGGGGAGAACTTCGTCCAGTACATCAACGATACGCGAGCGTACACCGAGTTCGACACGCCCTCGCCCGGGGCGGTCGGCAAGCGGCTCTGCGCGCTGTCGCCCTTCCGCCCCGGCGGCCGGTGTACCGTGCTCTGCGATGCGCGCGGCGGGGTGCTCGGCTCGCCCAGCGTGTCGTTCGACGGCCGCACGGTCTGGTTCGCCCTGGCCCCCGAGGGAGACGCCTTCTTCCATCTCTACGCCGTCGGCCTCGACGGCACGGGTCTGCGGCAGCTCACCTCCGGTCCGTTCCACGACTTCGACCCGGTGGAGCTGCCGGACGGGCGGCTCGCCTTCAGCTCCACTCGCTGCGGCACCGCGGAGGAGTACCACGGGGTACCGGCCTTCTCGCTCTTCACCTGCCGCGCCGACGGCGCGGGCATCGAGCGGCTGACCAGTCACATCGTGGGCGACCGCGAGCCGCGGGTGGCCGCCGACGGCTCGCTCGTGTTCGTCCGTTGCGACAACTTCCTCGAGCGGGCGAAGGTGGAGACGCACATCCACCGTGTGCGCGCCGACGGCACGGGCGGCACGATCCTGCTCGGACCCGACCGGCCGTCCATCGGCCTCGACCGCCGCACGGGCGCCGAGGTGTCGCAGGCCTGGCTGCGCTCGTTCGGCGCCGGCGTGCCGGCGCCGCTGCCCGACGGCCGGGTGGCCGCCGTCACGGAGCAGGGCTTGATGGTGCCGGCCGGGCAGCGCGGCACCCGCCTCGCCGACTGGCTGCCCTACGACCAGGCGCCGCTCCCCGACGGCCGGCTGCTCTGCACCGACCGCGACAACTGGCGCCTATGCGTGCTCGATCCCGCGACGGGGGGCGTGCGCGAGGCGCTCGACCTGGAGGCGCTCGGGCTGCCGCCCCTCGACAACGCCGGCGAGTCCGGGCTGATCGCCGATGCGATTCACTCCGCGGTCTCCGCCGCCCCGCAGACCCGCCCGCCGCTGCGCCCCGCCGCGCTCCGCCCCACGGCCCAGACGGGCTTCCTCTACTGCCAGAACGCGCTGCTCACCCGCCACGCCGCCGCCGACATGGCCCGGGTCAAGGGCATCCGCATCCTCGAGGGGCGCCCCTTCACGCTCTCGCCGACAAAGTCCATCTACATGCACATCGGCACCGAGGCACGCGAGCTGGGCACGCTCCCGCTGGCCGCCGACGGGTCGTTCTACGCCGAGGTGCCCGCCGACCGGCCGCTGGCGCTCCAGGCCGTGGACGGCGAAGGACGGGCCGTGATCAGCGAGCTGAGCTGGATCTACGTGCGGCCGGGCGAGCGGCGCGCCTGCGTCGGCTGCCACGCCCGCTCCGCGGACACCCCGCCCACCGCCACCGTGCGGGCCGTCTCGGCCCCGGCCCTGCGGCTCACCGGCGAGGGCGTGCCGCACCGCTTCCGGGCCAACAACGCGGCCAACGGCGGGGTGCTCAATCTGCAGTTCGACCGGTTCCGCGAAGCCGCCGCCATCAACCTGCACGCGCAGGGCGCCGCCGCGTCGCGCGACCCGCTGCCGCCCGGCCGCGCCGCCGAGGTCGCCGCGCTGACGGCGGAGCTGGCGGCCCGGGAGCCGGCGCAACGGGCGC
>JACPDV010000426.1 GCA_016183835.1 Armatimonadota bacterium | reverse complement strand
GCCAGGCGCGCCGCCACCAGGGTCGCCGCCAGCCCGAGCGCGTCCAGCCCGGATGCGCAGGCGTTGCTCAACACGTGCCACGGGCCGCGCAGCCCCAACTCGATGCTGACCGCGGCAGCCAGCTCGCTGTGCATGGAGTTGCTCGTGGCCATCTGGCGGTGCGGCCGGCGGCCCGGCCAAGGCGCCAGCCAACCGGCCAGGTTGCCGCGGCTGCTGCCCACCCATAGCCAGGCGTCCCGCAACTCGGCCCGGCCCCAGCTCGCGTCGGCCACCGCCTCGCGGGCCACCGCCAGGGCGAGGTTCGTGGCTGGCCCGAAGCGATTTCCGGCCAATGCCGATCGTGGCTCGATCCATCCCGCCGGAAGCCAGGCGTCCGGAAGGCCCGGCAGCACCTCGCCCAGCGGCCGAAGCCCGTGCCGCCGCTCAGTCAGCCGGGACCATTGCTGCTCCAGTGTGCAACCCAGGCACGACCATGCGGCCAGACCGGTGACCGCCACGGACTCAGCCATCGGTGTCCTCAGCCACCAGATCGTCGGCCGGGTAGAGCACTCGGCAATCGTTCACGAACAGCAGCTCGCGCTGCGGCTCTCGGCCGTCCTGCCAGTCCACCACCCGCCAGAGCTCGTTGTGGCGCCGGATCGCGCCGTCGCGACGGTAAAACCGGTGGTCCCGCTCCTCGATCCGCGCCGTGAACGGCAGGGGCGCGCGCGCCCGTATCTCGGCTACCAGGTCAGGCGGCTCCACCCGCGCCGCGATCACCAGATCCTGGGCCTGCGTGTTGCCGAACTGGAAGTCCACGTAGTTGTAGAACACCGTCGCGCCGCAGCCGAACGGCACGGTGCGCTCGACGTCGCGGAACAGGTCCAAGCTGTGCCGGTGCCGCTCTACGATCTCGGCATTGGCGTCCAGCGCCAACAGGAAGAGCAGGTTGGAGAGCTGGCACAGCCCGCCGCCGACCTCGGCCCTGAGCGAGCCTGGGCGTGGGGCCCACGGTGCGGCAGAATGAGAACACCTCGCCCGGCCCGATCAGGCAGCCGTCGACCCGTGCGCAGGCTAACCGTAGGTTCTGCGTCTTCTCTTCGGTGTGGGCGCCGATCGGGCCGTCAGGCGCGCGGCGGAGCGGCGACCGGCGACCGGCCACCACCAACGGCCAGTCGCTTGGATCCGTGTGCCGTGCGGCCCAGGGCAGGGGATGGAGCCGCCACGCCAGGTGGCGCTGGAGCTGGTGATACAGCACCCGCAACCGGAACCACGGCCCGCCCATCGTGGCAGCCCCCGATACGGCGACCACCGTCCATTCGACGGGCGTGGCCCCATACCTCCTCTTGACGGCGGCCCATCTGCCACCCATGACTTCCGGTCAGGACCCGCCCTGGATCGCCAACATCGCCAGCATATGCCGCTGCGGTGTGGGAAGCGGCAGCTCCTCGGGCGAGGCCGACCAGCCCACCGCCGCATAGCCGAGCGCCGCCGGCTCGCCGCTGACGATGTCGCACACGTGCGCCCGCAGCTCGATGCTCTCACCACTCACCGCGTGCCGCAGGCCGGCCAGCTTCGCCCCGACCGCGACCTCGATCCCCAGCGCCGCCCGCAGCCCTGCGCGCAGCCCCTCCGCCGGATCGTACTCGGGCGCCAGCTCGACCCGCGGGAGCTCCCACAGCCCGCCCCAGCGCCCCTCCGCCGGCCGCTGCGCCAGGAGGAGCGCGCCCTCGCGGCGGATCACCGCGCAGATGTGCAGCCGCCGCCGGGGCGCCTTCGCCGCAGTGCGCACCGGGTAGCGCGCCGGCTCGCCCTCGGCGTACGCGCGGCACCACGCGGTCACTGGGCAGCGCTCGCAGCGCGGCGACGCAGGCAGGCAGATCATCGCGCCCAGCTCCATCATCGCCTGGTTGAAGTCGCCCGGCGCCGCGGCCGGGAGCCGCTCGGCCAGCAGCGCCCGCACCGCACGGCGGCCCGCACCGGTCGACGGGTCGTCCGGCAGCGCCAGCCAACGGCTGACCACCCGCTCCACGTTCCCGTCCACCACCGCCACGGGCACGCCGTAGGCCAGGCTCGCGACCGCCGCCGCCGTGTACTCCCCCACCCCCGGGAGCCGCCGCAGCACCGCCGGCTCGCGCGGCAGCTCGCCGCCGTGCTCGGCCACCACCCGCTGCGCCGCCGCGTGCAGGCAGCGCGCCCGGCGGTAGTACCCCAGCCCCTGCCAGATCGCCAGCACGTCGAGCAGCTCGGCCCGCGCCAGGTCGGCCAGCTTCGGGAAGCGCGCCAGGAAGCGGTGGTAGTACGGCTTGACCGTTTCCACCTGGGTCTGCTGGAGCATCACCTCGCTGACCCAGATGCGGTACGGATCGGTTTCGCCGCGCCACGGCAGCGGGCGCCGCTCGCGGCGGTACCATTCCAGCAGGGCGGCGGAATAAGGCGTCACGGCGCGGCCTCGGCCGAGACGAAGCAGTGCACGTTGCCCGCCGCGTCCACCAGGTAGAGCACGCCGCCCTGGATCCGGGGTGAGGACTTCACCGACACGCCGAGGGAGGTCTCCCACACCGGTGCGCCGGTGGCGCGGTCGAAGGCGAGCAGGCGGCCGTCGTCGGTGGCGGTCCAGACGTGGGCCGGCGTGAGCGCGGGGGTGGCGGCGGCGAAGCCGCGCGGCGGCTCGATGCCGGGCCACAGCGGGTCGCCGTTGGCGTAGTAGGCCGCGGGGCGCGCGCCGGGCGTGTAGACCACGCCGTCGGCCAGCGCCACGGCGCCCAGGTTCTGCCCGGTGAAGGGCAGCGGCTTGCGCCAGCGCACCAGCCCGTCGGCCAGGCTCACGGAGAGCAGCTCGGGACCCACCACGTAGGCGTTGCGGCCGTCGCTGACCACCGGGGAGTGGTGCGGGAAGCCGAGTACGTCGGCGCGCCAGGCATCCTCCAGCCCCGGCAGCACGGCGGCGAGGAAGGCCCAGGTGGTGGCCAGGACGACGCGGTCGCCGTCCACCTGCGGCACGGTCTCGTACGCACCGCCGACCGCCCGTTTGGCGAGGGTCTCGCCGGTGGCGGCGTTGAGGGCCAGGAGCGGCCCGCCGCCGACCTGCGCGAGCACCTGGTCGCGCCACACGGCGAGCCCGGTGCGGCTGTTGCGGTGCCGGCCCGGCGGCTCGGGGGTCAGCTCCCTGCGCCACAGCTCGCGGCCGTCGATGAGGGCGAAGGCGTGCACGACGTTGAGGTGGGTGAGGGCGAAGGCGCGCTCGCCGGCGACCACCACGTCGCGCCGGACCGAGCCGGTGGTGGGCTTCCACCAGATCTGCTCGCCGGTGCGGGCGTCGAGGCAGACCACGCCGGGGTTGCCGGGCAGGTCGTCGCCGGGGAGCCCGAGGAGCAGCCGGTCGCCGGCGGGTGTGACCGCAGCCGTGGTGCTCATCCGGGCGCCGGTGGAGGCGAGCCAGGCGCGGACGAGCGGCGGGCGCGGCGGCGGCCCGGTGAGCGCCACGGCCGGGGCGGCGCGGGCAGCGGGGACGGCGATGTCCTTCTGCCACGCCTCGCCGGAGCGGCCGAAGGCCTTCACGCGGAGCGTGCGCGCGGCCAGGGCCGGAAGGTCGAGCCGCCAGGTCTCGCCGCCCACGCGGCGGAGCGGCTCGGGCGCGCCGCCGTCCACCGCGGCCTCGACGTCAACCACGTCCGAGCGGCTGTCGGCGGCCAGCACACGCAGCGAGAGCCGTGTGCGGTCGGGCGGCTGGAGCGCGGAGGGGGCCAGGATCTCGAGCCGCTGCCGCTGGCCGGCGGTGAAGACCGGTGCCACGACAAGGTCGGCGGTGAGGACCACGCGGCGGAAGCAGCCGGTGTCCTGCCCCCAGTCGCTGCCGCGGTAGGGCCCGGTACAGATCATCGGCACCTGCTCCAGCCACCACACGCTGTTCTCGCGCCAGCGCCCGTAGAACACGGCGCGGAGCCGGTGGCGGGCGCGGACCAGGTTCAGCTCGGGCTCGGCCGGCGGGATGTGGGAGAGCGTCACCACCTCGCTCCCGGCGGGGATCTGAAGCAGGATGCGGCGCAGCCAGCGGAGCTGCCGCGCCTCCTGCTGCCCAGTCAGCACCCCCGGCTCGGTGGTGAGGACCAGGAAGCAGCGCGCGCCGCTCCAGAAGGCGTACCAGGCCGGCGCGAGGATCTGCTCGAAGGCCGCGGTGGAGGGCTGGTCGCCCGGGCCCCCATCGTGCGCGCCGAAGACGGGGTAGAACGGCGCGGCGCAGCGCTCCAGAGCGTGGCGGAGGGCGGACATCTCGGCCACGCTGCCCTGCGCGGTGAGGTCGCCGAGCACCGTCACGAAGCTCGGCGGCGCCTGCGCCGGGGACAGCTCGGCGGCGAGCTGGGCGCCCACGGCCGGGGCGTCGTCGACGGTGACATCGAGGTCGGCGGTGACGGCGAAGATGGGATCCGGCCGCGCGGCGAGCGGCTGCAGGCCGAACAGGAAGGGCTGCTCATCCTCGATTCGCGGGTCGAGCAGGCGGTGCCAGGGCGTGGTGGCGCGGTGCGCGCCGGGCACCACCACGGACACCGCGTGCACCTCCCCGTCGCCAGTGAAGGTCTCGAACCGGGCGCGGCCGTCGGCGTCGCTGGCGTACACCCGGTCGCCGTCGGTGACGAGCACGTCGGGGGCGCCCATCTCGCCGGGGTCGTGGAGCCCGTTGGCGTTGGTGTCGAAGTAGACCAGCACGCCGGCGGTGGCGGCGCGGCCGGGCGTGGTGAGGGCCAGGGCAATCAGGAACGGCAGCCAGAGCCGGCAGCAGGGCAGCAACGGGCGGAGCCTCAATCGAACAGTCGTGCGAAGTTGCGCCAGAAAGTGCGGAGCTTGCCCATCACCGAGCTGGCCTCGCGCACCTGGTGCTTCTGGAGTTGATCGAGCCCGCCGCAGCGGACCAGCCCGACGGCGGTGGCGAACTGCGGCAGGGCGACGCGGGCGGCGTGGCCAGTGACGTCCAGCGGGCGGCCCTCGCGGACCATGACACCGAGCTTCTGGCGGGCGAGGGGCAGTGAGCCGGTGAGCTGGCAGCCGCCGCCGGTGAGCACGAGCCCGGCGCCGAGCTGTCGGGGGCCGATCCCGACGCGGGTCATGTCGGCCAGCACCAGCTCGAACAGCTCCTCCATGCGCGGCCCGATGATCTCCGCCAGGAAGGCGTGGTCGCGCGCGCACTCCTCGCCGTGGACGTCGCGGTAGAGGATGGTCTTGTCCGGGTCGCACAGCTCGAGCAGGGCGCAGCCGTCCTGCACCTTGATCTGCTCGGCGCTCGGGTAGGGCGCCTGGAGGCCGTAGCTGAGGTCGTAGGTGACGTGGCAGCCGCCCACCGGAATGGCCGACGTGTGGGCCAGGGAGCCGTCGAGATAGACCGCCAGGTCGGCCGTGCCGCCGCCCAGGTCGAGCACCGCCACGCCGAGCTGCCGCTCCTCCGGGGTGGTGACCGCCTCGCCTGTGGCCACGGCCTCCAGCACCAGGCTGTCCACCGGCAGCTCGGCCTTCTCCACGCTGGCGCGCACATCGTTGAGGAACCGGCGCTGCCCGGTGACCACGTGGAGCACCACTTCGAGCCGCGTGCCGGTCATGTGCACCGGATCGCTGATCCCGCGCCGCCCGTCGACGATGTACTCGCGCGGCCGGTCGAGGATGATGTCGCGGTCCACGGTGGCGATGCCGTTGGAGGCGGCGGTGAGCACGCGCTCCACGTCGCTGGGCAGGATCTCGTTCTTCGGCCGCTGGATGTCCACGGCGCCGGTGGTGTTGAAGCTGTCCACGTGCTCGCCGGTGACCCCGACGTAGACGTGGGCGCCGGTCAGCGGCTGCCCGGCCATCTGCTGCGCCAGGAGGTGCGAGCGGCGGACGCAGTCGGCGATGCCCGCGATATCGAGCACGACGCCGCGCCGGAGGCCGACCGAGGGGTGCATGCCCACGCCGCGCACCTCGACCTTGTGGTCATCGGTGAGCGTGCCGACCAGGGTGCAGACCTTGGTGGTGCCGATGTCCAAGCCCACGATCAAGGGCGGACCGTTCAAAGCGGATCACCCTTCCGCGCCGTGTCCTCCCCGCGTTCGCCCTGGGCGCGGCGGCCGAGCTGTTCGGCACAGCCCAGGATGCGCGCTGCCAGGACGACCTCGAGGGCCAGCGTGAGCGCCGGCACGTTACCCACCCGGCCCAGGCTCAACTGCTCCCCGAGCCAGGCCAGACCGATCACGGCGACCAATGTGCTGAGGCAATCATACACGATGCCGCGCTGGCTGTAACGCCCTTCCGACCGGACCCGCAGGGCGCGCAGCCCCGAACCGAGGAGCACCAGCACCGCCAACCCCACGTACGGCGCCACCGCGGGGGAGAAGCTGCGACCCATCCAGAGCCCGATCACGAGGGTGAGGAGCATCGCCAGGAGCGCGAGCCACACGCATCAGCCTCCGTTCTCGGGTGGCACCGCGCCCACCAGCGCCGGCCGCGCGTACCGGTAGCCGGGCAGCCGGGCGAAGGCCGGGACCACGAGGTTCTGCTCCTTCGTCACCTTGACCTCGATTCCTGCGCTGCGAAGCTGGTCCACGATGCCCCCGCGCAACCCCTCCAGGGCACCCTTCAACCCGTCGGCATCGCCGATCGCCAGGACCTCGTAGGGCGCGGCGAGCGGCCGCTTGTTGACCTCGATCACCGGCCCGCTGCAGCGCACCGCGGTGCCCGCCACCAGGCGCTGCCCGTTCACCGACACCGCCTCGGCCTGCGCGCTCCATAGCTCGTTGACCAAGAGCAGCAGATCCTGATCGTGGACGGTGAAGGCGCTCTTGTCCGGGCTCCCCTCGGGCTGTTCGGAGGCGTCCTTAAGGACCATCCGGATGCCCGGCCCCTCCATCGCCACCAGCCCCGCCCCCTGCCGCGCCGCCTCCAGCTCGCCGCTGACCGCCTGCAGCCCGCGCCCCGCCGCCTC
>JACPDV010000425.1 GCA_016183835.1 Armatimonadota bacterium | reverse complement strand
GGCGACCGCCTCGGCAGGCCGTTCCGGGTTGACGTAGCAGAAGGGGCGCAGCCGGTCGGGCGCAGTGTCACGCGCGCGGAGGCAGAGGTCGTTGGCCTCCACGCACTGGGCGCCGCTGGGCTGTTGCGGGCACTCGGGGTGGAGGCAGACCAGGATCAGGTGGGTGACACCGGCGTCGTCCGCGGCGCGGAGCAGGTGGCCGGCGTCTTCCTCGGGCGTGCGGGCGCGGTGCGGGCCGAAGCCCGAGACCGGGTGGACGTGAACGTCGATCACCGGTCCCGGCGGCGGCTGCAGCCGCGCCCGGAGGTCTGTCAGGGTCATCGGGCCTCCTAGTTGGACGGCTTGACCTGGATGGGCTGGCTCTGCTCGGCCTCCTCGGGCGCACCCATGCGCCGCTGCTCGCTGGCCGTGCCGCGGAGCACCTCGGCGAAGCTGCCGAGCTGCGAGAGCATGCTGCCCATCTCGATCGGCATGAAGATCTTGGTGGCCTGGCCTTGCGCCACATGCTGGAGCGTCTCGAGGTAGCGGATGGCCAGCACCTCGTCGGTGGCGCCGCCCTCGTTGATCGCGTGGAACACCGCGGAGATGGCCTGCGCTTCACCTTCGGCGTTGAACACGCGGCGGTCCCGGTCGGCGGCGGCCCGCAGGCGGATGGCCTCCGCCTCACCTTCGGCCGCCAGGATGGAGGCCTGCTTCGCCCCCTCGGCCCGCAGCACGGCGCTCTGCTTCACACCCTCCGCTTCCAGGATGGCCGCGCGCCGTTCGCGCTCGGCCTTCATCTGCGAGCTCATGGCCGCGGTGATGTCGCGGGGCGGGTCGATCTTCTGGATCTCGACGCGGGTGACGAGCACGCCCCACGCGTCGGTGATCTCGTCGAGCATCTCCTTGAGTTGCACGTTCATCGTCACGCTCGAGGCGAGCGTGGCCTCCAGGTCCAGGTTGGCGATCAGGTCGCGCAACTTGGTCTGGGCCAGCTTGAGCACCGCGATCTGGTTGAGGCGGAACGTCGATCACCTTCTCCCGCATATCCACCTTCCGCAGGTAGTCGAGGAAGGGCCAGATAATGCACAGGCCGGGATCCGCGGTATGGAGATACTGGCCTAACCGCTCCACCACGCCCTTCTCGTAGTTCCGGACCAAGGTGATGGCGGATGCACAAGCGGCGATCGCCACCACCGCCAGACCGATCAACAGGTACTGCATGGCCCATCCTCCTTTCGGGACGGCTAACCGTCCCTGGGCCGCTGGTCGCGCACGTTCAGCTCCTGGACTGAGATCGAGTCCGCGTCGAGCAGTCGTTCCCGTTCCGGCGGAGCCGCCTGGGGATCGGGATACACCACCAGTTTGGTGCCGTCGACCTCCGCGATGCGCACCAAGGTGCCGGCGGGGATGGGCGCACTCGCTCGTGCCCGCCAGATGGCGCCCCCGACCTTGACCGCTCCGGTGCCGTGGAGTGGGTCCACCGCCTCCGTGACCAGGGCCTGCTGATCCAGGAGGGCGTCGACGCCGAACCGCAGCGCCGGCCCAGTCCGGCGCAAGCGCTTCACCAGGGCCGGGGCCGCCGCCAGGGACGCCAGCGTGCCGGCCAACAACAGGCCGGACTGCACCGCCAGCGAGGCCCCCAGCAGCGCCGCTACGCCGGTGGCGAAGCAAGCCAAGGCGAACAGCAGAAAGATGAACGTGCCCGAGTGCAGCTCGATCAGTCCAAGCAGGACCGCCGCGGCGAACCACAGCCAAGCCAGGTACGAGTCCATCAGCGCATGTCCTCGACCTCGACCGGTTCGGCGAACGCACAGACGTTGTAGTAGCGCAGGGCGACGAACAGCCGCCCGTCGGCCACCGCCGGCGTGCTGTGGATGCTGTAGCCCGTGCGGTAGCGCCACAGCGGCCGGCCCGAGCCCGCGTCCAGGGCGAAGAGCTGCCCGCCGTGGCTGCCCACGAACACGGCCTTCCCCGCCACCGTGGGCGAGGCCGACACCGCACCCTCCGTGCGGAACGTCCACAGCCGCTCGCCGGTGGTCAGGCGGAAGGCGGCGATCTCGCCATCCACGCCGCCCACGAACACCCGCCCCTGGGCGAGCGCCGGCGAGCTGCCCGCCGCGCTGTCCAGCAGCGCCGACCAGATCAGCACGCCATCGGTGTCGAGCACCTCGACGCGCCCGTCGCCCGAGCCCACCAGGATGCGCCCGTCCACCACCGCCGGACTGCCCGCCATGCCGCCCATCACCCGCCACCGCCAGCGCTCGGCGCCGGAGGCCTTGTCGAGCACCACGAGCCCCTCCTCGCGCGTGCCCACCGTCACCAGGCCGCCGTCCATCGCCGGGCTGGCGTCCACCGAGCCGCGCAGCCGGTACTCCCACTGCACCCGGCCGTCCTCCGGGCTGAAGGCGAACACCCCGCCGTCGGAGGTGCCCACGAACAGGGACTCCTCCGTGCCCCGGATCGAGCTGCTCACGGCCTCGCCGAAGCGCCGGCTCCACAGCGGCCGGCCGCTCTCCGCCTCCACCGCGTGGACCATCCCGTCCATCCCGCCGATGAACACCCGCCCGCCCACCACGCACGGTGTGCTGTGCAGCTCGGCCTCGGTGGGGATGGTCCAGTGCGCCGCGCCGCTGTCGGCGTCCAGGGCGTAGAGGCTCTTGTCGGTGGAGCCGATGTACACCACGCCGTTGGCCACGGCCGGCGAGCTGAGCACGCGGTCGCCGGTGGCGAACTCCCATTTGAGCGCGAGGGGCAGGCGCAGGCCGGCCGTGGTGTAGGCCGACCCGCCGGGCGAGCCACGGTACATGGACCAGGCCAGCAGCCCGCGCTGCTCCTGCCGCCGGAGCGCCTCCAGCTCCTCCCAGGTGTCCACCAGGTGCTGCCGCTGATCGTCGGGCACGGCGCGCTTGTCGAGGATCCGGAGCACCCGGTCGGCGTCGTCGAGCTGGCGCCCTTCGAGGCAGGCGCGGGCGTAGGCGTAGACGACGCTCTCGGGCGCCTCGGGCCGCTCCGCCTCGCGCTGGATCCGCTCGCGCACGCCGGAGTCGCGGCCGAGCCGGCCGAGGGCCAGGGCGGCGTTCCAACGGCTCCCGCGGCTGCCGCTCCGCAGGCTGCGCAGGAGCAGGTCGGCACTGCGCGAGCGGTCCAGCTCCGCCAGTGCCTCCACGGCCTGCTCGCGCACCTCGGCGGCGCCGTGGCGGGCGGTCTCCACCAGCTCGGGCACCGCGTGCCGCGCGCCGATCTGGCCCAGCGCATAGGCCGCCTGCTGCTGCCGCGCCACGTCGCCCGGCTGGAGCGCCGCCACCAGGTTCTGGTCGATCTCTCGGAGCACCTCGATGGCCGTCTCGCGCACCACCGGGTCGGCCTCGCGCAGGCTGTCGAGCAGGGTGGGCAGCACGGCCTGGTGATCGAGCCGGCTGATCATCAGGCGCAGCGCGTCGCGCAGGTCGGGCTCAGGCGAATAGAGCAGATCGACGCACAGCACCATCTGCTGCGAGACGGTCAGCTCGTTCACCCGCGCCAGCCAGTACTCCACCTCGTAGCGCTCCTGCGCGGCGCTGCGGATCAGCAGATCGAGCTCGTCGGAAGTGAGGGTCAGGCGCCGGCGGTACTGGTGGATCAGCCGCAGCTTTTCCTTGTCGAGGAGCATCTGGAAGCGCTGGAAGTTGTTCAGCTCGCGGTGGAGCAGGTCGTCGACGTCCTTGGCCTCGCCCTCCACGTCGCTGAGCCAGGGCCCCAGGCTCTGGGCCAGGTACTCGTGGCGCAGCTCGTAGAGGTAGCCGTCCTCGCCCGACAGCCGGCGCAAGAGCCCGAGGCCCACCAACTCTTCCATCAGCTCCTCGGTCACTTCGCGGTCGGCGCCGATGTCCAGCGCGCACTCGTCCACGCGCACGAGCGCCTTGGTGCGCGTCGCGGTGACACAGTTGACGAGGGCGGCCTTGGCGAGGGTGTGCCGCCGCCAGCGGAACGTGCGCAGCCGGCTCTCGAGCAGGCCGTCGAGGATCCGGCGGGCCGGCCCGATGCGGCGGTAGATGTCGTACTCGACGGTTCGCTCGCCCTCCTCGAGGTGCTGGAAGAGCACGTCGCAGCAGATCTGCAGCTCGACCGGGAGGACCCCTTCCGCCGTGCTGAGATCGTCCACCAGGTGGGTGGTGACCAGCTCGTCGAAGCGCACCCGGAAGCGGCCCAGGGAGCGGCGGATGACCAGCTCGGACTGCTCGCGGCTGAGCCGCTTCAGCTCGCTGACCTCCTGGAAGATGGTGGGCAGGGCGGGGAGCAGCTCCGCCAGTCGCACGAAGTACTCGCGCTGAATAGCGAGGAGCACGTGCACGGGGTCGCCGGGCATGCCGAGCAGCCCGGCCAGGTCGTGGGCGAACTGGATTCTGGGCCTGCTCGGCCAGCGCGCGGACGGCGGCCGGGAGGCTGCTGAAAGCGCCCTTGTCCAGCTTCAGCCGAGCGGTGATGGCGTGGATCAGCGACTGGGTGGGGTCATTCAGGCAGCGCGCGTAGACGCCGTCGTGGTAGTGCTCTCTGAGCCAGGGGATCACGCCGGCGCCGACGAGGGAGGTCTTGCCGACGCCGGACTCGCCGGTCAGCACGGTGAGCGGCGAGGTGAGGGCGCGTCCGGCGAGGCGGATGGTCTCCTCGTCGCGGGCCGCGAGCAGGTGGCTCTCCTCCTCGCCGTAGGGATCGAGCGACTTGAACGGCCGCTCGGGCCGCCGCCGCGCGCCGGCGCGCGCCCGCTGCAGCTCGCGCGCCCGCTCCACGTCGGCGCTCGGTTTGGAGTGGAGGTCGTGCAGCTCGATCTCGCGATAGGCCATGCCGGCGGCCAGGAGGATGTTGCGGCTGGCCTCCATGGCGGTGACGCAGTGGGGCATGAAGTGCTCTTCCACCTGCCGCCGCCAGGTCTTGTTGTTGACGGTCAGGTCGAGCCGGAGTACGCCCTCGCGCGGGTCGATCAGGCCCACGGTGAGCCCCCGATGGTGCGGCCAGCCGGCCGCGGCGTCGGCCTCGAGGTCGTCGATCTCCTCGGGCAACGGGCAGTCGGTGTGCTCCACGTCGATGCGGTCCACGACGTGGAGGATGGCCCCGATGCGCCGCAGGTCGGCGGCCTCGCGCCCCAGGTAGGCCCAGCGCTGCCCGCGCCAGAGCCGCACGCCGCCCACGGTCATCGCCTCGCA
>JACPDV010000424.1:3255-10511 GCA_016183835.1 Armatimonadota bacterium | reverse complement strand
GGCCGGGTCAGCACCGCCGGCTCCCGCGGCTGGCTGGAGATGCCGCTCGACCGCGCGCTGCTCGCCGCCGACAACCAGCTCGAGCTCCGCGCCGAAGGCCGGCTCGACATGGACCATTGGTTCCAGATCGGGATCGACACCGGTGCGACGACTCGCGGTTCGTCGTTCTCCACCGACGGCGGCAAGACGTTCAGCAGCGACGACCTGTCGGCCGACTTGAAGGCGCAGCAGGGTGAATACCTGATTCGCATCGTGGACCAGCGGCCCGGCGGTGCGGAGCTGGACCCCGCCAACCTGGCGCAGTGCCCCGGGTTCGAGCAGGTCAAGGTGCCGCACTCGGAGACGAGGCTGACGGTCGCGCCGGCGGAGAACGTGGCGGTGTGGATGGCGGGGAAACAGCCGTCGCCGGCGCTGGCGATCTCGCCCGACGGTCCGCCGGTGGCGGTAACGGGCGCCGCGCGCGAGGGTGGGGTGGTCTACACGGTGCCGCGGGTCGGCATCTACACCATCCTGCTGCTCGGCGCTCCGCCGGCCCTGCAAGCGGTGCGTGACAGGCAGCAGCCGGTGTGGGATCTGCCGCCGGTGACCGAGCCGCTCCGCGTCACGGCGCCGGGCTGGGACGCCTACGACGAGGGCTTCACGCTGGAGACCGAGGCTGCGCACACCGGCTCCCACTGCGTGAGTTGCGCCAACGCCGACGATCAGGCGATCCGCGGGCTGGTGCAGGTGATTGAGGTGGACCAGAAGGAGGCGCGACCGCTGACGCTGACGGCCTGGAGCCGGGCGGAGGGGGTGTCTGGGACGCCGAACGGGGACTACTCGCTCTACGTGGACGCGACGTGCGCCGACGGCAGCGTGTACCACGGTCACAACACGCCGTTCGCGGTGGGCACGCACGACTGGCAGGAGGTGACGCTGCGGCTGGAGTCGCCGAAGCCGCTGAAGTCGATGCGGGTGTATTTGCTGTTCCGGAGGCACGCGGGGCGGGTTTGGTTCGACGACGTGAGGGTGAGCGGTGAGCGGTGAACGGTGAACGGTGAACGGTGAACGGAGGGCCGGCAGTGCCGAAGGGCAGGCAGGGCGATGGCAGCGGCAGCAACCACGCGCGGGTAGGCGTCTCGGCGCCGGCACGGCGGCCGAAAACAGCGCGGGCGTTCCGTGCCTTGGCCAGGGCGCGAGCAGCGCTCCGCCCGCCGCCCAGGCGCACAGCCGTGATGGTCGTTGCGCTCCAACGCATGGTAGTGGGGTGGGCCGTCGGCGGCTTCTTCGGCCTGGTGATGTGGCTGGATACCGGGCCGCGTGGGTTTGGTCGTGGCTTCCCTTGGGAGGTTGTCGTGCTCCCGCTCGCAGCCATCTTCGGCATACTGGGTATCGTGTCCGCCGTGCAGGAGGCACGGGGCGACCCGCACAGGATCCTCAAGTACCGGGGCATGGAGGAGAGCGCGCTGGGGCACTTGGCCCTGGCTTGGCGCGACTGCGGCGTTCCAGCCGAGTACCACGACCGTGACCCGCAGACCGCTGCTGTGGTGCAGGACGAGATCCGGCGCCGCGTCCACGCTGGCACATTGGAGGTGAACGTTACCGATTCCGCCATCTCCCTCGCCGATCCCGCCGAGCCCGGCACCGCCCGCACCGGCATCTCGCGGGCGGAGGAGGAGCGGCCAGGAGACCGATTGAGCGGGCTGGACGGCGAGGCACCCGAAGGGCGCGACGACGTGCGGCGCGGTTGAGAGGAGCGCGGGCCTCCAGGCCCGCATCCGGAAGGGCGAGCACATGCCGAGGCGGGGACGACTGGGGCACGACGGCAGACGGCAGCACCAGCCGCTGCGCGCCGCGCACCCTTTCGAGCACGTCTTCCGCCGCTTTGCCCACGCCGATGCGCGGCTCACCGCCATCCCGATGCCGTCAGAGCCGTTGCCGCCGTCGGCGCCGGTGCCTGCGGAGGCAGCGGCGACGCTATGGTGCTTCGAGCACTTCCTCTCCGGGATCGCCGTTCTCCTCGTCGGCATCGTCCTGGCGCTTGCGGCGGCGGATCCTGTCGCCGTCTTCGGCGTGCCGATGCTGCTCGCCGCAGTGTGGATGGTGGCGATCACTTCGAAGCGCATGCCCCGGCGTGGCCAAGGCTCCGCCGACCGGCTGGATGGGCTCCTGTCAAGGCACGCCACATGGCTCGAACACATGGTCTCCGAGTGGCGCGACACGGGCGTGCCCGACTGGTGCTACGACACCGACCAGGCAGCCGCTGAGCGTATCCAGCAGGAGATCCTCCGCCGTGTCCAGTCGGGCCAACTGGCAGTGGAGGTTTCCGACTCCTCCATCTCCCTCGCCGAGCCCGCCGACGCCGACACCGCGCGCACAGGCCTCTCGCTCGCATCCGACGAGGCCGAGCCGCTGCCGCGCCTCACCGGCGTCGAGGACAGCCAGTCCGTTGGCCGCGAAGAACTGGACGCAGGTTGAGAGTGCGACGTAGGTCGGCGTAGGGGCGACCCTCGTGGTCGCCCGCCCTGGTCCGGCGAGCACCCCCGGTTCCCCGGACGGGCGGCCACGAGGGCCGCGCCTACGCTGGACATGGTCGTGGGCCGACTGCTCTGCGGAATCGTTGCCGCTTGGGCACTCCCACGCGGCCGCGCGCGATCACCTAGGATGGATGCGGGTGCGGGAGGAGGTCGTGGCGATGAAGGCCCAGCGTGCTCGACGGCCGGCGAGCGACCGGCTCCGGTACAGGCCGTTGGCGCCCATGCTCACCGATGAGCAGGGCCCGCTCACGCCGGCCGTGGCCTTCGCGCAGTTCGGCGCGCGGCACGCCCGGCTGCGCAAGGTGGATGGCCCGTTCGCACGTTGCCGCCTCTTCTGCCGCAACATCGTGGTGGCGGTGGGGTTCTCCTGGTACGCCATGTGCTTCGTCCTGGCGGCGGTGGCGGTCGTGGTGATCGGGCTGCAGGCGCGGGAGGATCTGGGCTTCGAGCCGGTGCCGTGGCGGGCGATTGGGCTCGGCGTGGGGTGGGTCGTGCTGGTCATGACGCTGGTGGGCGCGGCGGTCGGCTGGGAGGGGCTGGCCTTCGACCGGCGTGGCATCGTGCGGCAGCGCCGCCGGCACGAGGAGATCCTCGACTATCTGGTGCTCGCCTGGCGGAACAGCGGCGTGCCGGCAGACTGCTTCGACATCTCCCCCGAGGCGGCGGAGACCGTGCAGCGCGAGATCCACAAGCGGGCCCAACAGGGCCGGCTCGGCGAGACGGCGTCGGCCTCGGCCATCTCGCCGGTGCGCGGGGCGTCGGCGGACCTGGCGGCGAGCGGCCTGTCGCCGGTGCCGGACGATCGGCGCCGACTCGTGGGGACGGCTGAGACAGGTGACGAGGAGGTGACGAACGGCTGACCGCCGGCCCTCACCCCAACCCTCTCCCGGGGGGAGAGGGAGCCCGTATCCGGCACCAGGCACCAAGCACCAGGCACCCGGCACCCGGCGCCCGGCCCACGTTGACGCCGCCGCCGCCCGCGGGTATCCTACGCCGCGTTCAGGCCCCGTGCCGTACCGCGCGAGGCGGGAGGATCAGCATGTTGCGTGTTGGCGTGATCGGAATGCGTGGCATCGGGAACAACCATGCCGCCGCCTACCACAAGCACCCCAAGGCCGAAGTCGTGGCGGTGTGCGACATCGTCGCCGAGCGGGCCGACAGCTCCGCGCCGCTCTACGGCGCCAAGTCGTTCCACTCGGTGCCCGAGATGCTGGCCAACGTCGAGCTCGACTCGGTCAGCGTCTGCAGCGGCGGGTTCGAGAACGGCGGAGACCACTTCGAGCCGGTCATGCAGTGCCTCGAAGCCGGGCTGCACGTGCTCTGCGAGAAGCCGCTCAGCAACAGCATCGACTGCTGCCGGCAGATGAACGCCAAGGCCGACGAGAAGGGGCTCTACTTCGGCACGAACCTGAACCACCGCTTCGTCCCGCCGGCCGCCCGCGCGAAGAAGTGGATCGAGGAGGGCAAGCTGGGGCAGCTCTTGCTGATGAACATGACGATGTGGATCGGCAACCCCGCCGAGACATCGCCCTGGTTCCACATCCGCGCGCTGCACCCGCACAGCCTGGACATCATGCGCTTCTTCTGCGGTGACGTGAAGCGCGTGCACGCCTTTTTCAACAAGGCCCCCGGCCGCAGCGGCGACAAGCCGAGCGTGTGCTGGAGCAACGCGCAGGTCAACCTGGAGTTCGCCAACGGCGTGGTGGGGCATCTCACCGGCAGCTACGACACGAATCCCGAGCACAACCTGGAGCGCGCCGAGGTGATGGGCACCGAGGGCCGGTTCGTGCTGGACGACTGCTTCCAGGACCTGATCTTCTACCCCCGCCGCGGCGATGAGCTGACGCACATCCGGCGCTCGGTGTTCTCGAACCTGAACTTCGGCGGGACGTTCGACAACCGGATCCACCGCTGGATCGACCAGGTGACGGCGGGCGTGCCGCGGGACGAGATCGAGGCGTCGGGGCTCGAAGGGTACAAAGTGCAGGCGATCATCGAGGCGGCGATCCAGAGCTTCGAAGGGAGCTGCGTGGCGGAGGTGGAGGTGTGAGAGCGGCAGCATGCCGGAGCGCGTGGCTCATTCGGGGGGCTGGGACTTCACGCGGGCTTGGACCGCGGCGGAGGCTCGTGCGTTCGTGGAGCAGGCGCGCGACGGGTTCTGCTCGGGGCTGTGGCTCGGCAATGGCTTCGACGATGCGCTGGACGATCACTGTCTGACTCAGCGGCAGGTGCAGCACTGCATCTCCAGAAGGTCGGTCATCGTGTCATACTACGATAGGGGCCGGCCCCGAGTGGCGTTCTGGGACCCGGACACCACGATCGTGTTGGTGGCAGGCAGGACCAACGAGCAGTTGACATTCGTTACGGCGTTCAAACGTGCGGGCGGTGATGGGTACCTGGAGGGCCGGGACGGCCACTGGGTGGTATGGGATCCGCGTCCGCAGGTGCGGTGAAATGCGCTACAACCACTGGCAAGGCAACATCGAGCGGGGCCTGAAGTACCTGTGGATCCCTCGCACGGACGAGTTGGACCGGTACGAGGTCGACGGCTTCCTATGGACCCGACATTGCCTCAAACCCCGCATGGTCGCCAAAGCTACCGTGGCGCGCCTCGACCGCGAATGGGCGATCCGCTACCGCTGGTGCCCGCGAGTGTGGCACGCCCCTTTGCAGGAGATGGCCCGCCGGTTCGAGCTCGAAGGGGACGACTGGTGGTACCGCGCCGTGGAGCACACGCCGAGCTGGACTGCGCTCTACCCTCCGGCGAGCATCGGCGCCAGCCCATTCCTCCCCCTTGATCGATTCGCCGCGGCGCACCTGTGGAGCTATGACCGCGAGAGCGACACGCTTGCCTGCTGGCTTCGGTCGACCGAGCGCGGGCGCCTTGCGAACCGCGAGTTGAGGCCGGGGTTGGCGGCGCTGATGGACGCCCGCCGGCACGCGGTCGGGTGCTGCATCGAGCACTACCTCGCCGACGCCGGCGACAGCCTGCCGCCCGACCCGCTTGCGCTTGTGGTAGCCTTTCCGGGCGTGCTGGCCGATTGGCTCGACAGTGTGAGGCGACAGGAAGGTCTTCGCCAGAGTCTGCCGCTGCGGCAGGCAGTTCACCGGCAGGTTCCGGTCGGGGGCGCACCCTCGCGTTGATCAGGGCGCGCCCGCCACTTCATACGCGTACCACCGCACCGCCGCCGCCTCGTTGACCTTCGTCTCCACCCGCAGCCAATGTACTCCCGGCTCCGCCGCCGCGGGGGCCACCGACACCGGCGCGGCGCCGCTGGTGATTGGCTTCGAGGTGACCACCGTCTCCGGCCCGTCATCGGCCACCAGCACGGCCCGCAGCGTGCCCTTGGCCGGCCTGACGCCGGGCAGCAGGTGGAACGTGAAGCGCGTCGGCGTCGGCCCCGCAGCCAACGGCGGTTCCATCTCCACCAACAGCCGCGGCGCCGGCGGCAGGCCGAGCACCTCCACCTTGGCCGGGTCCGTGTCGCGCCGGGACACCGCCACGTGCCGGCCATCGGGGAACCACACCGCGATCTGGCTCTCCACCGCCGCGCCGGCCTCCAGGAGCGGCGCTTCGCCACCCGCCGCGCCGTCCACCGGCGCGCCCGTCAGCTCACGGGTCCGCGTGTCCTGGTAGATCACCCGCGACAGGTCGGCCGCTGCCGTCGGCGCGCTGTAGCGTAGCCCAACCACCGGCGGGCGAAGGGTGAAGATCCGCCCGTCGCGGTCCACCGCCACCACCGCCTGCCGACCCTCGCGGCGGAGCACTCCCACCGCCCGCTGCCCCGCCCAGCTCAGGTCGCCCAGGCCCTCCACCGTCGACCACGGCGCCGGTACCTCGGCCTCGCGGTCGGCCTGGAAGTCCCAGCAGCGCAGCTTCGGCACGCCGCTCGAGGCCAGCTCCGTGAAGATCAGCTTGCCGCCGTCCGGGGTCCACTGCAGCCGCCGGAGCTGCGCGCCGGGCGCGGCCTTGGCGACCGCCCGCTCGTGCCCCGACGCCTGCGCGTGTTGCAGGAAAAGCTGCTGCGGGGCGCCCTCCACGACCCAGGCGAGAGTCTCCTCGTCGGGGCTCAGCGCGCCCCAGACCTTGTCAGTCTCCTGGTCGGTTACCTGCAGGGCCAGGCCGAAGCCGCGCGAGTCGGTGATCTGGAGCTGCTTCCGGAACCGCTCGGAGAAGAGCACGCGCTCACCGTCGGACGAGATGTCCCAGACCCGCCCGCCGCGGTCGGTGAGCGGGAGCCGTTCGCCATTCGCCAGACGGCGGGCTCGAGGGACAGGAAGGCGAGCCACAGCGTCCCGGGATCGCCGGCCTCGGAGGCCCCGAGCACGGCCAGGGAGTAACGCGCGTCGGCGTTGCGAGGATCGGCCTCGGCGGCGTCCTCGAGGTGCCGCGACGCCACGCCGAGCGACTTCGGGTCGGCCTGAAGCAGTTCGCCGAGGGCGGCGGAGACGGCCGGATCGCGCGGCCAGCGGGCGTGGGCGGCCATCGCGTCGGCGAGCGCCTCGGAGGCGCGTCCGGAGTCGAAGGCGAGCACCTTGGCCAGGAGCGCGGCGGCCTCCGGGTCGTCGGGCGCCTCCTCGACCGCGCGCCGGGCCGCGCCGGTGGCCCGCGCCGTGTCGCCCATCTGCACCAGGAGGCGAGCCTGGAGCTTGTCCGCCTCTCCGGCGATCACTTTGTCGGCGCGCGCCTCGCGGGCCAGACGCGCCGCGGCGGTGAGGCCGCCCAGATGCCCCAGCAGG
>JACPDV010000424.1:0-3202 GCA_016183835.1 Armatimonadota bacterium | reverse complement strand
TCGGCCGGCGGAGCACGATGCCGAGCAGCCGGTTGGCCTCGGCGAGCAGCCTGGCGGGCACGTGCTCGGGCGGGTGGACCGAGGCCGGCGCCAGGGCGGCCGGGCGCACCACGATCTCGTCGGCTGTGACCTCGAACTGCAGCCCGGCATCGCGGCAGAGCGTCTGCAGCGCGATGTCCAGGCTGACGTCGCGGAGGCGCAGGTTGACGCGGGAGTTCGGCAGGTCGGCGGCCTCGAGCGCGCGATGGGACTGCTGCGCCACGGCGTCGAGCGCGTCGCGGAGCGGCATGTCGCGGGCGTCCAGCGACACACCGCCGACGGCTAGGCAGAGCGCGGGGAGGAAGACGCCGACGAGCTGTTTCCACGCGGGCATCGAGCCGCTCCGTGATGGCATTCTACTGGATGGGTCGCAGGCTGAGCGCCGCGCGGCGGAAGACGGGCTGGTAGAACCGGGCGCGCTCGCCGGCCACCTGCCCGACAACCCGGACGACTTCGCGGCCGCGGAACGCGAAGTAGACGTCCAGCACGACACCCGGCTGAGCGCGGAGGTACCAGACCGGCTCGCCGGCCTCGGTGCGCAGCTCGACCGGGGCCTCGAGCGGCTGCTGGTCGGCCAGGCTGCGCTGCACCACAAGTGACTGGTACTCCCGCGGGACCGGCTCCGGAGGCACAAACCGATCGACGGTCAGGACCGCCGGCACGCCGGCCAGGCTGAACAGCATGGAGCCGTCGGCCTGCGGCGCGGCCAGCCACTGCTCCGGCACCTCCAGCGTGACGCCGGCACCGGGCACCTCGCGGCGGGTCATGTGCTCGGCCGGGCGGGTGCCGCGCCAGGTCATGTCGCCCGCCCACACCGTGGCGCCCACCAGCACGAGCGCCAGCAGCGCAGCCGGGAGATGCCGCCACCAGGGCGCATGGCGGAGCGGCGTGGCCAGCGCCAGCAGCAGGCCGCAGAGCATCCCGCCGAGGTGCGCATAGTTGTCGACCCGCGGGATCATCAAGCCGAGCGCCAGCGTCAGCAGCAGCCAGGTGAGCACGCTCCGCCCGAACTGACGGCAGAACTCCGGGTTGAGCTGCCTGGCCTGGAGCCGGGTCACGGCCAGGCCCAGCGCGCCGACCCCGAGCACCGCGCCCGAGGCGCCCAGACCCGGCGCCGGCGACATCTGAGCGCCCAGCAGCGCGCCGGTGATGCCGGCCAGACCGTACACCGCCACCAGCCAGGCGGGGCCCACCAGCACCTCGACGATGGAGCCGAGCTGCCACAGGCACCACAGGTTCAACGCCACGTGCCAGATCCCGGCGTGGAGAAAGCAGGAGGACCAGAGGCGCCAGACCTGCCCCGCGGCGATGGCGTCGCCGGCCTTCCAGCCCGCGGCGAGCACGTCGGAGGCGGGCTGCAGGCCGCCGCTGGCCGCCAGCGTGGCCACAAAAGCCGCGGCGTTCAACGCCACCAGGGTGGCGGTGGCCCACGGGAAGGGCGTCCGGCGCGCTCGCGGTGCCTCGTCTGCCATGGCCTGCCCTCAGCCGATCCAGCCGCGGCCGGGAGTGTTCGGCCAGGGCCGCCGCTCCAGCTCCCGCACGCCGGGCTCGTAGATCAAACGCAGCGCGAGCTCCGTGAGTGCGGCCGAAACCGGATTGGCCGCGGCCAGGAGATCGTCGTGTCGCGCCACCTGCTCGAGATCGACCGGCGGGATGGGCACGCCGAGCCGTTCGCCGAGTGGCTCGAGGATGTGTTTGGCCATCAGGGCGTAGCCCACCTGGGTGGGGTGGAGGCCATCGTAGCTGACCAGGCCGCCGCTCCAGATCCACCGGCCGTAGCCGCGCAACGGCGCGAACGTGAGGCGGCCCGAGCGCACGCGGTAGGGCAGCCGCCAGCCGCGCACGTCCAGCCCGACCCGGTTGTACTCCCGCATCGCGGGCCGTGGGTCGATGTGCACCACGCGCTCCGAGCGCCGCGCCGCCGCGGCGATGATCGCATCGTAGTGCTCCAGCACCGCCTGTGCCCGAGCCAGGAACACCCGCCGGCGGCGGAAGGCGTGGAGGAGCGGGAGGCTCGTGATGTCGGGGATGCCGGGGATCACCACCACCGCGCGCGTCTCGGCCAGCAGGCGGGACACCAGGCGCTGGAAGAGGCGCTCGAACGTGCTCACCGGCGTGACGCCGAAGTGCGGGTAGAAGACCGCCTCCATCAGGTCGTTGCCGCCCACCCAGCAGAGCACCAGGGTCGGGTCGAGCGCGATGCAGCGGTCCAACTGGGAGTCCGGTTCGCGGTCGGGGCGGGCGGTGGGGTTGAGCACCAGCCGGGTGAGCCGCCTGACCGCCACGGTGCGGCCAAGGCGGGCGAGGTTGGCGCCGGAGAGCGCCATCACGTCGCACAGGCGCGCGCCGGCGACCGCCAGGTTGTACGGCTCCACGTGCGGCTCGACGCGGCGGCCCTCGAGCAGTGAGCGGTCGGTGGTGCGCGAGGCCAGGACTGCGCCCATGCGGTCGATGTGCGGCGGGTAGCCGGGCTCGGCCAGGAGCGGCAGCGGCAGCTCGGCGCCCACCTGCCGGGCCAGGATCGCCGGCAGCCCCCACGGCTGGCTCCGCGTCGACACCCCTACGTTGAAACAGCCCTGGGAGACGCTGTCCCCAATCGCCACGATGCGCTCGAAAACGGGATCGATGGGCGCGGGCATGGGCCGCATCGTATCACCCGCCGCCGCCGCCGGTCAAGTTCTCCACCGCCCGGGAACAAATACCCATATGGGTATTGTTGGAAGGTCAGGAGAGCCAGCCATGTGGCAGCGGGTGATCGTGCAGATGGTGGTCGGGGCGGTGTTGGGCTACGCGTGGCATCGCCTGTCGCTGCCGTTGACGGGCGGTGGCTGCCCGCTGACCTGCTCGCCCTGGCGGGCGAGGCTGTTGGGCGCCTCGGTGGGGCTGTTGTGGCCGGCCAAGGCGCCGGGCGCGGCGGACCGCGGCCTGGACGTGACCGGATTCGGGACCAAGGAGGGCGAGATGACGACCGATACGTTGACCACGGGTGCACCGGTGCACATCAGCGAGGCGACCTTTGCGTCGCTGGTGCAGACGGCCAAGACGCCGATCCTGTTGGATGCCTACGCCGACTGGTGCGGCCCCTGCCGCCGGCTGGCGCCGGAGCTGGAGAGGGTGGCCAGGGACCTGTCCGGGCGGCTGGTGGTGGCCAAGCTGAACGTGG
>JACPDV010000423.1:5045-6625 GCA_016183835.1 Armatimonadota bacterium | reverse complement strand
GACGTTCGGCAATCCCTACGGGTTGGTGTACACCGACAACGGTCTCGTGGTGGCCGAGGGCTACAACCAGTTGCTGCGGCTGATCACCCGGAAGGACGGGGCCTCGGGCGCGACGGCTTCGGGTTGGACCGTGCGCCGGCTGGCCGGGAACGGCGCCACGGGGCGCATCGACGGGCTGGGCTACGTCGCCACGTTCAACCGGCCGTGCGGCGTGGCGGTCGACCGCTCTGGCGCCGTGTACGTGGCCGACGTGCTCAGCCACGCGGTGCGCCGGGTCGTGCCGACCAACGGGCACCTGACACTCGGCGAGCCGGACGGCAGCGCACCCAGCGAGCCGGTGAGGCTGGCGAACCCTGATGGTCTGGCGGCGAGCACCGGTTTCGGCGCCAAGACGCCGTTCGTGCTCTACGCCGAGGAAGTGGCGGACGGTGCCACGAGCGCCGCCAGGCAATGGGCGCTGCGCATCCCGAGCGGTGTGCGGTCGTTCGAGTTCACGGTGCTCGTCGAGGCGGCCACCGCGGTGCCGGCAGACCCTCAAGGCGGCACGACCAGCCTCGGGTCGCCGAACACCTACGTGCGCACGCTGGCCGGCCCGCTGACGCGGAACGCGATCCTCCTCGACGGCGTCGGGCCACAGGCGCGGTTCCAGTCCGCGGAAGGGATCGCCGTGGATGACCACGGCATCGCCTACGTGGCGGACGCGGGTTCCCAGGCCATTCGGAGGGTTGCCCCGGACGGCAGCGTCACCACCATTGCCGGGCTCAACGAAGTCTTCGGCAGCGCGGACGGGAACGGCGCGACGGCCACTCTCCGCTTCCCCACGGGCATCGCGGTGACTCCCGATGGCCGGACGCTCTACGTGGCCGACGAGATCTCCAACGACATCCGCCGTCTCGCACTGGCCGCAGGGGGCGATCCGGCGAATCCCGCGGACTGGACCGTGACCACGGTCGCCGGCGGCGACCAGGCCGGGTACGCCGGCGGCAACGGCGGGATCGCCCAGTTCGTCTCGCCCCACGGGATCGCGCTGGACTCTACGGGCACTCTATACGTCACGGAGATCGACGGTCACCGCGTCCGCCGGATCAAGCTGGCGGGCGCCGACCCGGCCGTTGCGGCCAACTGGTATGTCAGTGTGGTGGCCGGCTCGACCGGCGGCGAGGATGGGTTCAACAACGGGACCCAGGGCAACGCCAGATTCCGCCATCCGGCGGGGATCGACGTCGGTCCCGATGGCGACATCTACGTAGCCGATCGCGACAACAACTCCCTGCGCCGCATTACACCCGGCTGGGTGGTCACGACCTTCGGCCCGCCCGGGAGCCTGGTCAGCCCCTTCGACGTCGACGTCGACGACGCTGGCTACGTGTTCGCCGTCTGCCGGTACGCCGTCTCCAGGCACACTCCGAGCGGCGGAGCCGTAGCGTTCCTGGCGGGCACTACCACGTCCAGCAGCACGGCCAGCGATGGCACGGGAGATCTGGCGCGCTTCCACGAGCCCAGGGGACTCGCACTCTGCCCCAATGGCGACATCCTCGTCACCGACGACGCCGGACCGTGCGTCCGTCTGGTCGAGCGGG
>JACPDV010000423.1:0-4973 GCA_016183835.1 Armatimonadota bacterium | reverse complement strand
AGGCCGCCGAACGGGGTCGGCTGCCCCGGCGGCTACCCTGCCTCTCAGCCCTCGACCAGCCCCGCGGTGCTCACCGGTGTGCTGTCGGGCTCGGCCGACCGCCGAAGATCGAGGGTCGCCGCTTCGCCTCCCATGAGCCGGAGCGGCACGCCGCCGGCCAGCTCCGCGGCGGTCCAGGTGGCCGCCCCGCCCGGCGTCAGGTAGTGCCTACGGCCGTCGTCCGCGGTGACCGCCCCGGCCCCCGCCGCGCGGAACGGCACGCGCGCGACCAGCTCGTCCCGCCCCAGGTTCTCCACCCGCGTGCGGGCCGGGCCCAGCGCCGTGGTGCGGCAGTTCGCCGCCGGCCAGCCGAGCCGGTCCAGCGCCAGGAGGGAGTCCTCCGGGCGCGGCACGCGCCGCCCGGTAAGCGCGATCTCGAAGGTCTGTTCGTCGGCCCGCCCGGCCGCGTACTCCTCGGCGGTGGGATGGTCGTGGTCGGTGTAGAACACCTTGGTGCGGAAGTGGATGCTGTGCTCCAGCCGGTCGTTGCCCTCGACTGGTGCGCGGCGCAGCCTGACGGTCAGCCGGTCGCGGCAAAGTGCGTACTCGGCGTAGTGATTGGGGTAGGAGGCGGTGCCGGAGACGTTGATGTGGTGCACGCCGCGCACGTGGACGTGCCCGCTGAGGTGGAGATGCCCGCTGAGCGCCGCGATGGCGCTCTCGTGGTAGGTTTCCACGATGGCCGGCAGGCCGCCTGCGCCGCGGGTGATGCGGTTGGGGAAGCCGAAGCTCTTCTCGACCACCTCCGGGTCGCGGCAGTCGGCGAGAGGCACGTGGGAGCCGATGATCTTCGGCATGTCCGGGTAGCGGGCGAAGAGGTCGGCGACCCACGCGTTGCGGCGGTCGGCGGTCTCGTTGCCCGCGGCCCAGGCGCCGGCGTCGTGGATCAGCACGAACAGCACGCCCCGAAACGCCACGGCGTAGGTGCGGTGATCGGCGCCGAACCAGCGGCAGTAAGCGGCTTCGAGCTGCGGATCGCCCTCGCCCTGGAGCACCTCGTGGTTGCCGGGGGTCATCAGCACGGGCAGGCCGAGGCGGTGCAGCGCCTCGGCGGCGAAGCGGTTGTCGGGCTCGAGCCGATCGAGCTTGTCGCCGTTGGCCATGTCGCCCAGGGCCAGCACCAGGTCGGGCCGTGGAGCATGGCGCTCGGCCAGGATCTCCTCGGTGACGGCAGCCCACTTGGCGTCGGTGAGGCGGTAGTTCTCGCGGTTGTCCACGGCCAGGTGGACGTCGTTGAGCTGCACGAAGCGGAGGATCGGCTCCTCCTCGGCTCCCCGTGCGACCGGTGCGGTGAGCGCCGCGGCAGCCAGCGACCCGAGCAGCTCTCGACGGCTCATCTTCATGGACCCGCGATCCGCCGGCGTCAGCGGCCGAGCATGCCCGAGTAGCAGAGGTGCCGCACCCGCTGCCAGGTGCGCGGCGAGGTGACGCCCTCGCCGGTAGGCGTGGTGACCGTCATGGTGGCGTACCCCTCGCCCTCGTCCCCGCTCCAGGCGTAGCTCGGGCCGTTGACCACCTGCAGCGTGGTGCCGATCTCGTCGTTGAAGCGCGTGATGTGGTCGGTGTCGCGCGAGTGCAGCACGGCGGTGTGGCCGAAGCCGTGCTCGGCCTCCTTGGCCAGCCGCAGAGCTTCCTCGAAGCTGCTCGCGCGGACCAGCGGGAGGAGCGGCATCATCTGCTCGTGCTGCACCAGCGTGTGCTGGAAGTCGAGCACGACCACCACCAGGAGCGGGTCGCCCTGCACGGCGATGCCGGCGCGGCGGAGCAGCTCGGCCGCGTCCTGCCCGATGCTCTCGCGCCGGATGTGGTCGCCGTCGAGCGCCACGGGCAGAATCCGCTCGGTCTCGGCGGCGTCGAGCACCTGCGCGCGGTAGCGCGGCAGCGCGGCGAGGAAGGCAGCGAGCACGCTGCTCTCCACCACACCCAGCTTCTCGGCCACGCAGGGCAGGTTGTTGTCGAACGAGGCGCCCTTGACGGTCATCTCGGCGGCGCGCTCGAGGTCCGCGGTGGCGTCGACGATCACCGGCGGGTTGCCCGGCCCGGCGGCGAAGAACTTCTTCCCGGCTTCGCTCGCGGCGCGCACCACGCCGGGCCCGCCGGTGGCGGCGATGACGCGGATCCGCGGGTGCTTCATGATCTCCGCGGCGTTCTTGAGCGTCGGCTCGGCGCACGCGCACAGCAAGTTGGGCGGCCCGCCCGCGGCGACGATGGCCTGGTTGAGGTCGACCATGGTCTGGATGGTGCAGGCCTTGGCGCTGGGGTGGGGGCAGAAGATCACGCCGTTGCCGGCGGTGACCATGGCGATGCCGTTGTTGATCACCGTGGCGGTGGGATTGGTGCTGGGCGTGATGGCGCAGATCACGCCCCACGGCACGCCGTCGATGATCTGCACGCCGCGGTCGCCCTTGTAGGTGCGGAGCTGGAGGTCTTCGATGCCCGGGGTGCCGTTCGCCACGGCGAGGTTCTTGAGCACTTTGTCGCTGACGCGGCCCATGCCGGTCTCGTCGCGGGCGAGCCGGGCCCAGGCCTCGGCACCGCGGCGGGCGGCTTCGCGCATGGCGTCGGTGACCCGGCGCCGCAGCTCGATCCCGCCCCGGCGGAGCTGCGCCTGCGCCTGCTCAGCGGCGGTGACGCACTCCTCGGCGGTGTTGAACACGCCGATCCGGCCGCCCGGCGGGGCCGGCGCGCCGGCTGCCGGTTGGTGGCTGCGCGCGTGCACCAGGCCGTCGCTGCCCACACCGTCCTGGCCGTCGCCCATCAGGTCGCGGACCACGCGCTCGACGATCTCGGCCACGCGACGCTCATCCAGGTTCATCGGAAACCTCCTCTGCCGCTTCCCACAGCACCTCCCGGATGGTCTCCGGCGGGGTGTCGCCGGTGACGAACGCCTCGCCGAGGCGCCGCAGGAGGGTCAGCCGGATGGTTCCGGCTCGGACCTTCTTATCCTTGTGCATGGCCGCCCAGACCGCTTCCCGGTCGGTCCCCTTGGGGACCCTCGTGGGCAGCCCGGCCGCGGCGCAGACCCGCTCGATCCGTGCCGCCACGTCCTCGCTCAGCTCGCCTCGCCGCACCCCGGCGCGAGCGGCCAGCACCATGCCGATGGCCACCGCCTCGCCGTGCAGCCAGTTGCCGTAGCCCGCGCCGGACTCGATCGCGTGGCCGAAGGTGTGCCCGAAGTTGAGCAGCGCGCGCCGCCCGGTGGTCTCGCGCTCGTCTTCGGCCACCACCGCGCCCTTGAGCTCGCAGCTCCGCTGCACGCTGTAACGCAACAACTCCTCGCTGACCCGCGCCGTCCGACTCAGCGGGTACGCCGGCTGCCCACCGGCCCCCTCTCCCCATGGGAGAGGGGGCAGCGGAGGCCCGGCGAGCAGCTCCCTCTCAATCCGCTCGAACAGCCCAGCGTCGAGGATGCAGCCGTGCTTGATCACCTCGGCCAGCCCGCAGCGCAGCTCGCGCGGCGGGAGCGTGCGCAGAGTGTCCAGGTCGGCCACCACCAGCGACGGCTGCCAGAACGCGCCGATCAGGTTCTTGCCGTGCCAGTTGATCCCGGTCTTGCCGCCCACGCTGCTGTCCACCATGGCGACCAGCGTGGTGGGCACCTGCACGAAGCTCACGCCGCGGTAGAGCGTGGCCGCGGCGAACCCGACCACGTCGCCGAGCACTCCGCCGCCGAGGGCGACCATCGCGCCGTGCCGGTCGAGGCGCGCCTCGTGGATGGCGGCGTCCCAGAGGCGCGCCACGGTGCGCAGCCCCTTGGCTCGCTCGCCGGCCGCCACGGTGTGGAGGGAGCCCTCCAGTCCCGCGTCCGCCAGCGCCTGCATCACGGCCGCGCCGTAGTGCTTGGCGATGCCCGGATTGCTGACCACCATCACCCGCGAGGCGGCCGGCCCCAGCGGCAGCCGCTCGCCCAGGCGGGCCAGCTCACCGGCTCCGATGTGGACGGCGTAGCTGCGCTCGCCCAGGGCGATGGTCACGGTGCTGGTGGCCGTCGGCATGGCAGCCGGGAGTATAGCACCCGGCCCCGGCAGGGACAAGTTGACAGACCTGCCCACTCCGCCTACCATCCCGGTGGGAGAGCGCCTGTGGCGGACGACTCCGGCGGCGTGGTGGCACTCATCTGGGCCAACCTGGTGGGTCGCTTCGACGAGCTGAAGGAGATCAACAACTGGTTCGACCACGTGCCGCGCCTGTGCGTCGTGGGGCGGCCCGACGCCGCCCCGCGGAGCCTCTTCGAGACCCTCTTCGGACAGCCCTCGGCGAGCGCCGCTCACGGCGAGGGCGACGCGGCCTGGGAGGTGTACGCCAGCTTCACCTACGAGGAGCTGCCCGGCGGCGGGTTCGTGGGCGCGCTGGGGCCCGAGGAGACCGCGCTCACCTACCTCCGCGAGACCGACGCGGTGCTCCTGGCGCTCCCCGCCGAGCAGCTCCCCGGGCCGCACGAGCGCGCCCTGTTCGACCATGTGAAGCGGATCCGCCGGACGCGGCTGGCGGTGGTGCACACACCGCTCGGCGAGGGCGAGCGCCCGCCCCGGCGGGTGGAGCGGCTGGATCGCAAGGCGTGGACCGAGTGGGTGCTCGAGGTGCGGCGTGCGTTCGACCAGTACGACCTGGCGGTGCTCCCGGTCCGCCGGCAGGCGAGCGGTGAGCTGGTGGCCGTCAGCCGGCAGCTCCACGATGCGCTGGATGCCAGGCTGCGGCTGATGTTCATCGGCAAACTGGAGCATTCCCGCTGCCGGGATGCGTTGGTGAACAAGGTGATCCTCGACTACGGCAAGTCGGCGGCGTTCCTGGGCGCGAGCCCCATCCCGTACGCCGACGCCGTGGCCCTGACGCCGCTGCAGGTGCTGCTGGTGATCCGCGTCGCCGGAGCCTACGGCAAGCGGGTGAAGCCGGGCTGGGCGAAGGAGTTCGTGAGTACCGTGGCGGGTGTGGCG
>JACPDV010000043.1 GCA_016183835.1 Armatimonadota bacterium | reverse complement strand
GGCGCGGCTCGCTTAGCCCTCACCCCAACCCTCTCCCGGGGGGAGAGGGGGCTGGCACAGAGAACCAGGACACCCGTTCACGGCTCACCTCTGACAGCCTTCAGCCGATGATACGCGACCGTCCGCCGGCTGATCTCGGTGCCGTAGTCTTCGGCCAGAATGCGGCGCACCTCGTTGTCGGTCAGCTCGGGGAACCGCGCCACGATGCGGCGCACCACATCGGTTTTCCTCTGGAAGAAGAACCGCACGTCGAGGACGCCGTAGGGGGTCTCCACGAACTTGTCGCGGAGGAGGCGGCAGATGGTGGCTTCGTCTTCCCCCAGGTCGCGGGCCATGTCGGCCTGGGAGAGCGGTTTCAGGGCGTGGATGTCGCCGGTCAATAGGTAGCGGTACTGGAAGTTGCAGACGGACATGACGAGGCGGCAGAGGAGCGTCTTGCGCTGGTTGATCCACTGCAGCTCGAGGAGCAGCTCCTCGGCGGCGTGGGCGTCGCCCAGCTCGCCGAGCCGCGCCAGCGCCGTGGGGCTGGTGCGATAGCGCTGGGCGTAGACGCCGGCCTCGCTGAACTGGATGGCCACGCAGCGGCCGTGGTCGGTGAGGAGCACGTTGGCCACCGGCCGGATGCCCTCCACCGGCTGGGCGTGGCCGCTGTGGGCCGGCTGCATGCCCGCGGTGCCGGAGACGAAGGTCTCCACGATGCGGAGCCGCTCGAGCACTTCGAGCACTTCCACCACGTCTTCCAGGCGCGCGTGGTGGCGGGCGGCGAGGTCGGCGGCGGACGGCTCGCCGGTCATGAACTCGACCCGGAAGGTCTCCTCGTCCAGCTCGTAGGTCTCCACGAATTCACGGACCAGGACGATGCTGTCGGTCATGTCCACGTCGGCGCGGGAGGGCACCAGCTCGGGGTAGTCGGGCTCGTCGTCGTCGAGGCTGCCGCCGTGGCCGAAGCCGTTGATGCCGTAGTGGTCGGAGGTGACGCGCTGGTAGTATTCCAGCATCTTCTGCAGCTTGGGGGCGGGTGCGCCATACTTTTCGGCCAGCCGGGGGAGGTGCCGGAGGGCGTCGCGGTCGAGGAAATCGCGCTCCCAGTCGGTGTGGCGGGTGACCTGGTACTGCCGGAGGAACTGCATCAACTGCACGTCCATGTACTCTTCGTACTTTTCGCGGGGGACGCGCCCGCGGGTCTTGACGCGCTGGATGGCGCCGGCCTCGACAAGCTGCTGGAAGACGGGCCGGCGCTCGATGGAGTCGATGTAGGCGCGGAACTGGTCCTCGGGGGTATCGAGCAGATCGATCAACTGGCGGGGTGGCCGGCGGACGGCCAGCTCGGCCTTGACCTCCACCGACGCGCGGATCTCGGGCCGCATGCGACGCTCCGGGGACGGCTGGCAGACTTGTTGCAGAAGGCACGCGCATTATACGGCGGGGGGTGCGTAGCGTCAACGCGGGCGCGTTGACGGCGAGTCGGCGTGTGGCTAGAATGATGCGGCTCCCTTGGGAGGGTCACCATGCGCACCTACCGCCGACTCCTGGGCTGGCCGCTGGCCGTCGCGTTCGCCGCGCTCCTGTCGGGTTGTCCGCCGCCGCCCGTCCCGCCGGCCGAGACGCCCACCAGCGGCCCGGCCACCGCGCCCACGACGCCGGCACCCACGGCGCCCACCAACGCCGGCGCCGGCTCCAAGACCGACTGGGGCGACCCGGCCGGTATCGCCATCGGCGGCTACATGAGCCTGACCGGCGACACCGCCACCTTCGGGCAATCCTCCAACATGGCGATGGGCATGGCGGTGGAGGAGATCAACGCCAAGGGCGGCGTGCTCGGCGGCCAGAAGCTGCATCTGACCATGGTGGACACCGAAAGCAAGCAGGACGTCTCCGCCATCGCCGCGCAGCGGCTGATCGATGGCAAGTCCGTGGTGGTGGTCGGCGAGGTGGCCTCGAGCAACAGCCTCGCGGCGGCGCCCAAGTGCCAGGCGGCCCACGTGCCCATGCTCACGCCGAGCTCCACCAACCCCACGGTGACCCAGAAGGGCGACTACATCTTCCGCGCCTGCTTCACCGACAACCAGCAGGGCGCCTACATGGCCCTGTTCGCCGCCAAAGAGCTGAAGGCCAAGAGGGCGGCCATCCTGAAGGACATCAGCTCCGACTACAGCAAGGGCCTGACCGAGGTGATCCAGAAGCGCTTCGAGAGCGCCGGCGGCAAGATCCTGCGGGTGGAAGGCTACCAGCAGAAGGAAACCGATTTCTCTCCCACGCTGACCAGCCTCAAGGCCCTGAACCTGGACGCCGTGTTCGTGCCCGGCTACTACGGCGAAGTGGGCCTGATCGTCAAACAGGCGCGTGAGCTGGGCCTCAAGTGCCCCTTCGTCGGCGGCGATGGCTGGGACAGCCCCAAGCTGGCTGAGGTGGCCGGGGCCAACCTGGACGGCAGCTTCTATGTCAACCACTACTCCAAGGAAGAGGACCGGCCCAAGGTCAAGGAGTTCGTGAGCGGGTTCAAACAGCGCTACGGCAGCGACCCGGACGCCCTGGCGGCGTGCGCCTACGACGCGATCTACATCGTGGCCGATGCGCTGAACCGGGCCGGGGCCGCGGACAGCCAGAAGCTGCGCGACGCCTTGGCAACCACCCAGGGCTACGACGGCGTGACCGGCGTGATCACCATCGACGCCGAGCGCAACGCCAGCAAGCCGTGCGTCATTCTCGGGTTCCAGAACGGCAAAGAGGTGATGAAGGGCACCATGAAGCCGACGGACGTCTGAGAGCCGCGCGATGTTGGACAGCTCTCAAGCGCGCCCCGGACCCGGATCCACCACCTCCCCTTGCAAAGCGGGGGGAGGCTGGGAGGGGGGTTCGGGCGCGAGGTGGCACCGGCGAGAACCCCCACCCCAGCCCTCCCCCGCTTCGCAGGGGAGGGAGTCTCGCCTCTCGTTGTGATGCGGCTCAACGAAGCGCAGCGTCATGAGGGACTGCTCGCAATGACGGGGCCAGGCTTCCGGGTCGGGCGGCGCCGGCGGTCCACCGCCGGCTGGCTGGCTGGCGCCGCACTCGTTGCCCTGGTCGTGGCCGTGCTCCCCCAGAGCGCCCGCCAGCAGCTCGCCAACGGCCTCTTCCGCGGCAGCATCTACGCCCTGATCGCCCTCGGCTACACGATGGTCTACGGCGTGCTGAAGCTGATCAACTTCGCCCACGGCGAGATCTTCATGGTCGGGGCCTACCTCGGCTGCTTCACCCTCAAGATCTACGCCGGCTGGCCGTTCCTGGCCGTGGTCCTGGCGCTCCCCGTGGCGATGCTCGGCTGCGCCGCGCTGGGCGTGCTCGTTGAGCGTGTCGCCTACCGTCCGCTCCGCCGCGCCACCCGCCTGGCCGCGCTGATCACCGCCATCGGTGTCTCGCTGCTCCTCCAGAACCTGATGATGCTCCTCGTCGGCGCTTCGCCGCTGACCGTGCCCACGGTGGTGCCGACGAGGCAGATTGACTCGATCTACCGGCTGACCGGGCTGTCGGTGAGCTACCCCAAGGGCATCGCCCTGGTGGCGGCGGTGGTCCTCATGGCGCTCCTCCGCGTGTTCGTGGCGCGGACCAAGACCGGGCGGGCGATGCGCGCCGTGAGCGAGGATCGCGAAGCCGCGCTCCTGATGGGCGTCAACGTCGACCGGGTGATCGCGATCACGTTCATCATCGGCTCGGCGCTGGCCGGCGCGGCGGGCGTCTTGTGGGGCATGTTGTACCCGAAGGTCGAGCCGCTGATGGGGGTCGTGCCGGGGCTCAAAGCGTTTGTCGCGGCGGTGCTGGGCGGCATCGGCGACATCGCCGGGGCGATGCTCGGCGGGATGCTGATCGGCGTGGCCGAGGTGCTCACCAGCGCGGTGCAGACCTCGCCCGAGCGCGTCACCCAGGGCGTGGTGACGATCTTCATGCTGGTCGCCTTCTGGCGGCTGGGGCAGGCGTACCTGGCGGAGCTGCCGCACACCACGCGCGGGCGGGCGCTGCGCGCGGGCGGCACGCTGCTGGTGGCCGTCTCGTGCTGGATCACCGCCGGGCTGGTCGCCTCCGTGGTCGCCCCGCTCCTCAGTGCTGCGCCGCACGAGCCGTCGCTGAGCGGCTCCACCTTCCAGGACGCCGTGGTGTTCTCGATCCTGATCGTGATCCTGATCGTCAAGCCCACCGGGCTGATGGGCCGCTACGCCCCGGAGAAGGTGTGATGGCCGACCTGGAGCAGCGCGCGGCGGAGCACGAGGCCGAGCGGCACAGCTCGGTCTGGGGCTGGACCGTGCTCGGCGTGCTGGCCGTGGTGGTGCTCGCGCGGGTGGTCAACCGGCCGGACCTGTGCAGCGCGTACGTCAAGAGTGTGATCCTGCTCGCCGGCATCAACGTCACCATGGCCGTCAGCCTGAATCTGATCAACGGGGTGACCGGCGAGTTCAGCATCGGGCACGCGGGCTTCATGGCGGTGGGGGCCTACACCGCGGCAGCGGTGAGCGTGTTCTGCGGCACGGCGCTCGAGCAGGCCGCCGGGCACGGCGCGCTGGACCCGAGCCACCCGGTGCTCAACCTGTTCCTCCTGCCGGGTGCGCCGGCGGGCCTGGGCGTCGTGCTCCGGGCGCAGACGTGGTTCCTGGTCTCGCTCCTCGCCGCGGGGCTGGCCGCGGCCCTGGCCGGCGTGGTGGTGGGCCTGCCCACCCTGCGGCTCCGCGGCGATTACCTGGCCATCGCCACGCTGGGCTTCGGTGAGATCATTCGCGTCGTGCTGCTCAACACCGAGGTGCTCGGCGGCGCGAGCGGGTTCAACGGCCGGCCGCCGTTCAACCTGATCCCCTTCTACACCAACTTCATCAACGTCTACCTGACGGCGCTGGTGTGCATCCTGGCGGTCACCACCCTCAAGCGCAGCGCGCCCGGCCGGGCGCTCCTGGCGGTGCGCGAGGACCGCATCGCCGCCGAGGCGGTGGGCATCGACGCCACGCGGCACAAAGTCCTCGCGTTCGCGGTGAGCGCCTTCTTTGCGGGCATCGCCGGCGGGCTGCTGGCGCACCTGCAGGGCAGCATCACGCCGCAGATGTTCGGCTTCATGCGCAGCGTCGAGGTGATCGCGATGGTGGTGCTGGGCGGCAGCGGCAGCACCACGGGCTGCGTCCTCGCGGCGCTGGTGCTGACGGCGCTCCCCGAGCGGCTGCGCGACGTGGGCGCGTGGCGGATGGTGCTCTACGCCGAGATCCTGGTGATGATGATGCTGGTCCGCCGGCAGGGCCTGCTGGGCAGCCGCGAGATCACCTCGCGCGACTGGTTCCAGTGGCGCTGGTTCCTGGCCCGGCGCGGGCTGCGCGGCGTGTGGCAGACGGCCGGCGCGGCGCTGTGCGGGGCGTTCGGCGGTCTGCGCGCCAGGCTGGCGCCGCCCGGGCGCGACCACTTCTCGGCGGTCCTGGCCACGGCGATCCTGCTTCTGCCGTGGCTGGACCTGCTGGCGGTGGCGCTCTGGCGACTGCCCGCGGGCGTGCCGCGCGGCACCGTGCCGGTGCAGATCGTCAGCGCGCTGACGGCGCAGCCGGGGCTCCTGCTGTCACGCTGGGAGGCCTACCGGGTAGTGCTGGCCGAGGTGCAGTTGCCGTTGGCGGTGAACGCCGGGCTGTGCATCGCGCTCTTGCCGTTGGTCCTGCCGTGGAGCGGCCTGGCGTTCGGCGTGGCGGCGGGCGAGCGCCGGAGCGCCTGGGTGGTGGCCGGGGCGGCGCTGCTGGGGGTGTGGCACGGCGGCGGCACGCTGCTGGGCGGGGTGCACCACCCGCGCTTCGCCGTGGAGCTGGCGGTCGCGCTGGTGCTGTTCTTGGCCACGCTGGTCTGGCAGCGGCGGGAGACGACCCGGGAGGTGCGGTTCTGATGGCCACGCCGGCCTGCCTCCACATCGACGGCGTGACCCAGGAGTTCGGCGGGCTCCGGGCGCTCGCCGACGTGTCGCTGGAGGTCGGCCCCGGCGAGATCGTCGGGCTGATCGGGCCGAACGGCGCGGGCAAGACGACCCTCTTCAACCTCATCACCGGCGTCTACGAGCCGACCGACGGGCGGATCCTGTTCAACGGGCATCGCGTGGATGGGCACCGCACGAGCCAGCTCGCGGCGCTCGGCATCGCCCGCACGTTCCAGAACATCCGGCTCTTCCGGCAGCTCAGCGTGTTCGACAACGTGCGCATCGCGGGGCACGTGCACGCGGGTTATGGGCTGCTCTCGACCTGGCTGCAGCTCCCCGCTTGGCGGCGCGGCGAGGAGCGGCTGCGGCACTCTTCGCGCGAGCTGCTCGAGCGCTTCGGCCTCTGGGAGGAGCGCGAGGCGGTGGCCAGCAGCCTGCCTTACGGCGATCAGCGGCGGCTCGAGCTGGCCCGCGCGTTGATGACCCGCCCGCGACTGCTGCTCCTCGACGAGCCGGCGGCGGGGATGAACCCGGCCGAAAAGCAGGTCTTGATGGCCCAGATCCTGCGGCTCCGCGACGACTTCGACCTGACCATCCTGATCATCGAGCACGACATGAAGGTGGTGATGGGGATCTGCGGGCGGATCCTGGTGCTCGACCACGGCGAGCCCATCGCCCTCGGCACGCCGGCGGACGTGCGCGCCGACCCGGCGGTGATCCGGGCGTACCTGGGCGAAGCGTAGACAGCGCCCCCGGAGGCGGGTCGGGTGTGGCACGGGCAGTCATCTGCCCGTGTCCGGCGCGACGAGGGAGCAGCCACGGGCAGCAGACTGCCCGTGCCACACGTCGCGAGCGAAGGAGACGAGGCCCCCTGGACGAATGGGTGACCCAGAGGGATACGCCATGCCCGTCGACGCCGCCGGTCTCGAAGCCACCCTCCTCCACCTCCTCCGCACCCCGTCGTACGCCGGCGAGGAGACGGAGGTGGCCGGCTACGTCGCCGGCCGGCTGGCGGAGCTGGGCTGCCGGGTCGAGCGCGACGACGCGGGGAGCACCTTCGGCGGCGCCTGCGGGAACGTCATCGCCCGGCTCCCCGGCACCACCGACGCCGAACCCATCTTCTTCAACGCCCACCTGGACACCGTCGGCCGCACCGAGGGGCTCGAGCCGGTGAACCGCGACGGCGTGCTCTACACCAGCGGCGCCACGGTGCTCGGCGGCGACGACGAGGCCGGCGTCACCGCAATCCTGGAGGGCCTGGCCGCCGCCGTGCGCGCGGGCGGGGCGCGACCGCCGCTCGAGATCGTCTTCACCGTGGGCGAGGAGACCGGGCTCCACGGCGCCCGCGCGCTGGACCTGGGCCGGCTGGAGTCCCGGATCGGGTTCGTCTTCGACGGCGGCCAGCCCATCGGACGGATGACCCTCTCCGCGCCGACGCAGGCCAGCTTCGTGTTCGAACTCCACGGCCGCGCCGCGCACGCCGGAGTGGAGCCAGAGAAAGGCGTCAACGCCATCGCCTGCGCCGCCGCGGCCATCTCCCGGGTCCGCCAGGGGCGAATCGACGCGGAGACCACCGCCAATGTCGGGGTGATCCAGGGTGGCACGGCCACCAACATCGTCTGCGAGCACTGCCTGGTGAAGGCCGAGGCGCGCAGCCGGGATCCTGAGAAGCTCGAAGCGCAGTGGCGGCACATGGTCGAGACCTTCGAGGCGGCGGCGGCGGAGCATGGCTGCCGGCTGACCGTGCAGGCGCACGAGGTCTACCGCGGGTTCCGGATCGACCGCGACGAGCCGGTGGCGCGGCTGGCGGCGGCGGGCGTGCGAGCCACCGGCTACGAGCCGAGCGCAGAGGACGGCGGCGGCGGAAGCGACGCCAACATCTTCAACGCCGGCGGCTTGCGCTGCGTGATCCTGGCCTGCGGGCACGAGGCGGTGCACACGCCGCAGGAGCACCTGGCCATCGCCGACGTGGTGGCCGCTGCCGAGGTGGTGACCGGGATCATCGCCTGTGCCGCCGAGGAGACGGCATGACACGTGCGCGCTGGCAAGCCGTGATCGGCGTCGAGGTGCTGGCCGTCGTGGTGGTCTTCAGCGCGGGGCAGCCCGTGCCGCCGGCCCCCGCGCCGGCGCCGGTGGAGCAGCCGGCCAACGGCCTGGTGGTGCTGCTGACCGACTACGGCTCGGGCGACCAGTACCCCGGGATCCTCAAAGGCGCGGTGCTGACCGCCAATCCGGACGCGCGGGTGATCGACGCGACGCACGATCTGCCGAACTTCGACGTCTGGTCGGCGTCCTACCTGTTGTCGCTGGTGGCCAAGGAGTGGCCGCCGGGCACCACCTTCGTGGTGGTGGTGGATCCGGGCGTGGGCAGCAGCCGGAAGCGCATCGCCGTGGAGACCCTGCCCGACGGGAAGCGCTACGTGGGTCCGGACAACGGGGTCTTCACCGAGGTGATGGCCGCCGCCGAACGGGTCGAGGTGCACGAGCTGACCAATCCGGCGCTGGCGCGGCCGGGGGCGGAATCGTCCACCTTCCATGGGCGCGACTGGTTCGGCCCGGTGGGTGGGCACCTGGCCGGCGGGGTGAAGATCGAGGATGTCGGCCCGGCGTTGAGCGAGGTGGTGGGGCTGCCGCTGGCGCCGGCTCAGCCGGACGGTGCGACGGTGCGCGGGGCGATCCGCTATGCCGACCACTACGGCAACCTGCTGACCAACCTGCCCGAGCGGCTGCTCGGCGAGGCGGGCGGGAAGCAGGGCTGCCGGCTGGCGGTGACGGTGGCGGGCAAGACGCGCGAGATGCCGTGGGTGAAGACCTACTCGGACGTGCCGGAGGGCCGGGTGCTGGTGACCATCAACAGCTCCGGCTGTGCCGAGATCGCGGTCAACAAGGCCAACGCGGCGGAGGCGCTCGGCGCCAAGCCGGGCATGCGGGTGGAGCTGACGGTGGTTGGGAGCGGCGATGGGCAACCGGTGGGTGCTGCGGCACCGTGACGACACGCCGGCGGCCGCGTGCCCCTGCGGGAGTGCGCGGCGGGTCCTGACCGGGGCTGACAGCCCGGAGCTGAGCGTCCACTTCGTGGACATCCGGGTGGACAGCCTGGCCCACTACCACCACCGCCACGACGAGGTGTACGTGGTGATCGCCGGCGACGGCGAACTGGAGTTGGACGGCGAGCGGCAGGCGGTGTCGGAGGGTACGGTGGCGCTGATCCCCGCGGGGGTGCGCCACCGCGCCGTGCCGGGGCCGCGGGGCATGACCATCGTCAACGTGGTGCGCCCACCGTTCGACCCGGAGGATGAGCATCATGACTGAGACGTACCGTGCGCCGCGGCGCTGGCTGGCCGTGTACATCGTCCTGGTGACGGCTCTGGCCGGCGCCGGGGCGGCCGAGCTGCCCTACCACAGCATCGCCGTGCTGCCGGTGGTCAATGCCACCCCGAGCAAGCGCATGGTCGCCTGGTCGCTGTGCTGGCAGTACATGATCCAGGAGCGGCTCCGGGAGCTGCCGGGCAGCCGCATCGCCAGCCTGCAGGACGAGCCCGACACCATCGACGCCTTCCTTGGCGGCAAGCTGGATCCGAGCGCGGTCGCCACGCGCATCGAGATCGCCGCCAAGCTCAAGGCGGACATCCTGGTGGCGGTGACCATGACCAAGCCCCCGCCCGACTGGGAGCTGACGTGCGACGTGCTGGCGCCGGCCACCGGGCCGAAGCCCATCGCCACGCTGCCGCCGGCCACCGGCAAGCTGCCCACCGCGCTCGTGGACGACATCGTCACCGGCACGCTGAAGGCGGTGCTCGAAGTGCCCTCGGTGCAGCTCGCGCGCTACAGCCCGGAGCCGACCGAGCCCGAGCTGCAGCAGTTCGTCGCGACCTACTGGCTGTGGCCCTATCAGCGGGCCGCCGACGCCAAGCGCGGCCAGCTCGCGAGTTCGTCGCGACCTACTGGCTGTGGCCCTATCAGCGGGCCGCCGACGCCAAGCGCGGCCAGCTCGCGAGTGCCGTGGAGCAGTGGCTGCAGCGGCTCACCCAGCCGAACCAGTTCCACCTCGTCTACCGCATGTTGGCGCTCACCGCGATCGCCGCCGGGCAGACCGACGGCGCCGTCCGCGAAGTCAAGTCGTGGGTCGCCAAACACGGCAACGACGCCGTGGCCAACGCTGTGGCGGGTGACCTCTACGCGGCGATCGGCAAGGACACCGACGCGTTGCCGTTCCTCAACAAGGCGGCCAACCAGACCAAGGGCTCGCTCGACACGGTGGACGCCCTGGCCCGCTGCCTGCGGCGGCTCGGCCGGGTGGATGAGGCGCTCGACCAGTATGCCGTGGCCTCGCGGATGTGGCCGAACGTGCTGCCCTTCTACCTCCTGCGCGGCGACATGGCGCTCGCCACGCAGCGTTACGAGGTGGCCCGGGCAGCCTACCGCTCCGCCATGCTGCAGGCGCCGGCCGAGACGGCGGCGCTGGCCGGGATGACGCGCGCGCTGCTGGGCCTGGAACGCTGGGAAGAGGCCTGGGCCGGGGCCGGCCAGCTCCTCGCCGCCACCCCGAACGACCCGGCGGCGCAGGTCCTCTACGGCGAGGCCGGGCTGCGGGCCGGCAAGCTCCAGGAGGTCAAGGACGTGGTGGCCCTGCTGGCCGCCGCGCAGCCGAAGGACGTCGCCGCGCAACGCATCGCCGGGCTGGTGGCGTTCGGGCTGGAAGACTACGCCGGCGCCGACGCGGCCCTCAGCGCGGCGGTGGCGCTCGACCCGAAGGACGCCGAGTGCTGGCGCCGGCTGGCGGAATCCCGCTCGCTGGCGGGCAAGTACGACGAGGCGGTGGCGGCGCTGACCGAAGGGCTGAAGAGCGTGGCCGACGTCGATCGGGCGCCGCTCTACCTCGACCTGGCGTCGGCCAACCTCTACCGGCAGAAGTACGACGAGGCCCTGGCGGCCGAGGCAGAGGCGGAGAAGGTGCTGCCCAACTCCGCCGAGCCGTTGTATCTCAAGGCCATGATCCTGCTCTACAAAGGCGCCCCGGAGGAGCTGCTGAAGGCCCTCGCCGCAGCGCTGGAGAAGGACCCGAAAGCCGCGGGGCAGGGCCAGCAGGTGATCGCGGAGATGGAGCGAATCGTTGAGCAGGATGCGAAGTTCGACGACGCCCGTCTGGCGGTGGCGGTGCTGTACGAGGCCGACGGGCGGACGCGGGATGCGCGGAAGCGGTATCGCGAATACCTGGCAGCCCAGCCGACCTCGCCGGTGAGCGAGGCGGTGAAGGCGCGGGTCGCGGCGCTCGAGGCCGGCGGCGCGGGATGAGCGGCGCCGGTTGGAGAAGACGATGAAGCGCGGGATCGCTTGTCTGGTGGGGGCCGCACTGCTGGCCGCCACAGGCGTCTTGGCCCAGGGCGGGCCGGCGAGGCCGGGCGGGCCCGGACCGGGCGGGCCGGGGATGCAGCCCGGCGGCCCGGGCGGCGAAGAGGCCGGCCGCGACGAGACCTTCGGCCAGCAGCAGCAAGCCAAACGCCTGCGCACCATCCTCCTCCTGCCGTTCATCAACGGCACCGGCAAGCCCGAGCTGGACTTCTGGGGCTACGGTCTCGAGGTGCTGATGCACGGCACCCACCAGTCGGGGCTGAACAGCACCGACTTGCAGCAGGCGCCCGAGCTGCTCGAGCAGTTTCGCGAAGGCAAGCGCAGCTCGAAGAGCGAGACCGACCGGCGCGTGGCGCTGGCGATGGTGGGCGGCGACAGCGTGTTGGTCACCACCTACACCCTGGAGGGCGACACCTGGACCCTCAAGGGTCAGGCATTCGATCAGAAGGACCCCGGCGGCACACCCTTCGACACGGTGGAAGTCTCGGCCGACAACGCGTACGTGGCGACGCACAAGTACGCCTTCGCCTGGGGCGGCAAGCTCGGCCAGACCGTGCAGGGCGGCGGCCAGACGGGCGGCCCGGGGCAGGAAGGCGGGCCGGGCGGACCCGGTGGGCCGGGCGGACCCGGTGGGCCGGGGATGATGCCGGGAGGGCCCGGTGGTCCCGGTGGACCGGGCGGTCCGGGGGGACCCGGTGGTCCGGGGATGATGCCCGGTGGTCCGGGTGGTCCCGGCGCTCCCGGCGGACCGGGCGGCAGCGGGCGGAAGGGCCCGGGCGGGCCTGCCGCACCGGGCGGAGGGCCTGGGCCGGGCGGACCCGGCGGGCCGGGAATGCCCGGAATGCCCAACCTGCCCAACCCCGGCGGCGAGCCCGGCATGGGTGAGGGCGGCGGCGAAGGCGAAGGCGGCGCCCAACCCGGCATGCCCGGCGGCCAGCAGGCCGAGCCCGAAGTCCCGCCGCTCGAGATCACCAACTGGGCCAAGGGGATCTACGCCTGGCCCTACATGAGCCCGACCGAGGCCTACCGCGGCGACATCGAGAGCGCCGTCAAGCTGTTCGACCAGCAGATCGTCGACGAGCCCCGGTTCAACCTGGGCTACACCAACGCGGCCATCGCCCACATCTGCCTCGGCGACGTGCAGCGCGGCGTGGCGCTGCAGCGCGCCTGGACCGAGGCGCAGCCGCCCAACGCGCCGGACACCCACAACTACGGCATCGTCCTCCACGTCGCCGACCAGGCCGACGAGGCCATCGTCCAGATCAAGAAGGCCATCGACGCGCCCGGCGGGCCGATCCTCTCGGACTACGTGATCATCCCCATGATCTACGTCCAGAACAACCGCTACGAGGAGGCCGTGACGGCCTGCCGCGAGTACATCCAGAAGATGCCCGTGCTGATCCAGCTCCACACCATGCTCGGCGCCTCGCTGCTCGAGCTGCACCGGCCCAAGGAGGCGGTGGAGGCCTTTCAGATGACGGTGGCGATGGATCCCGCCGGCATCGAGGGCTACTCCGGCCTGGCGCGGGCCTACGAGGAGATGCACTACTGGAGCAAGGTGATCACCGTGGCCAAGGAGGCCACCAAGCAGATCCCCGGCGACTGGAAGTCGTGGACCATGCTGTCCGACGCGCAGGTCAACATGGGCAAGTCGAAGCTGGCCCTCGACTCGGCCAAGAAGGCCGTGGAGCTGGGCGGCCAGGAGGCCGAGACCCATCAGGCCCTGGGGCAGGTCTACTACAGCCAGGACCAGTACAAGGAGGCCGAGGACGCCTTCAACCAGGCCATGCGGCTCAAGCCCAGCTGGGGCGTGCCGCAGCGCTGGCTGGCCAAGACCCGGCTCTACAACAGCGACGTGGAGGGTGCCGCCGGGCTGCTGCAGCAGGCGCTGCTCACCGCCATCCCCGACAACATGGGCGCCACCTGCCGTGACTACGCGCGGATCCTCTTCTTCCAGACGCAGTACCCGCAGGCACTGGACATGCTCAAGCTGTCCGAGGACTACGAGCCCAAGTCCACCGAGGCGGTTCTCCTCCGCTCCTTCATCCTCGCCTACCAGGGCAAGGAGAATGAGTCCTGGGAGCGCTTCAACGACGCGCTCAAGGGCGAAATGACACCCAAGCTCGAAGCCGAGGCGATGACGGTCTTCAGCGGCGCGGCGGAGCAAAAGATCCCCCTCGGCTACGCCGTGGCCGGGGTCCTGTTCGAGCGCGCCAACGACACCGTGAACGCGCGCGACCAGTACCGCAAGTACCGCGTCGCCGCGCCCAACGGGTTCCTGGTCGACTACGTCAAGGAGCGGCTGGACGCCACCTCGGCGCGCAACCGGCCGCAGCGGTAGCTCCCGGGAGCACGGCTTGACCGGTGACGGCGGCGCATGGTTCGAGACCTATTTCGGACTCGACTACCTGCGCATCTATCGCTTCGCGGACACAATGCAGCAGTTGGACCTGCTGCGCTGCTTCCTGTCCGAGCTGCCGGCCGGCGCCGACGTGCTCGACCTCCCGTGCGGCCACGGCCGGCACGCCGTCGAGGTGGCCGGATGGGGCTTCAACGTCACCGGGCTCGACCTGAGCTCCGAGTTCCTGGCGGTGGCGGCCGAACGCGCCGCGGAGCGCGGCGAGTCGCTGTCGCTCGTCCGCGGCGACATGCGCTCGTTCCCCTTCGGCGCCGGCAGCTTCGACGCCGCCTACTGCCTCTTCACCAGCCTCGGCTACTTCGCGACCGACCAAGAGCACCAGCAGGTGCTCAACGAGTTCGCCCGAGTGCTCCGCCCCGGCGGGATCTACCTCCTCGACCTGGCCAACATCGACCACGTCCGCCGGCAGCCGGCTACGTCCACCTGGGAGCACCAGGGCGTGCGGGTGCGCAGCGAGTACCACTGGAGCGAAGCCGACAGGCGCGCCCTCACCCGCCGCTGGGCGAGCTTCCCCGACGGGCGCGAAGGACTCTACGAAAGCTCGGTGCGGCTCTTCGAGGGCGACGAGATGGCTGCCATGCTCGACGTCGCGGGGCTCGAGGTGGAGACCACCCTCGGCAGCTACGCCGGCGAGCCGGTGGCCCCCGAACGGCCGCGCCGCATCTACCTCTGCCGCCGCTACGAGGGATGAAGCGATGCTCTTCACCAGCCTCTTCCTGGCCGCTGTGACCGCCGCGCCGCGGCTCGAGATCCTCCCGCCGCCGGTGCCGTCCGGCCAGGCCTCGCTGCTCCTCACCGCTCGCCTCGACCTCGAGGCGCG